>NZ_CALLUR010000130.1:0-2524 GCF_938010445.1 uncultured Thermus sp. | reverse complement strand
AAAGGCCCTTAGTGGCCGCAGGTGCGGGCCTCTCCCTCCTGGTCCTTGGTGCGGAAGGAGTGGCCGCAACCGCAGGTGCTGGCGGCGTTGGGGTTATGCACGGTAAATCCCCCGCCCATGAGGCTTTCCACCCAGTCTATTTCCGAGCCCACCAGGTAGGGCAAGGACATGGGGTCCACCGCCAGGCGCACCCCGTGCATCTCCACGAAGGTGTCCCCCGGAAGCTCCCTCTCGTCCACGGCCATGCCGTACTGGAAGCCCGAGCACCCGCCAGACTTGATGTAGACCCGGATGGCGGCCTGCTCCTTGCCATAACGGGCCAGGATCTCCTTGGCCTTCTCCGCCGCCAGAGGGGTGATACGGATCACGGCTTCCTGGGTTTCCCGCATCTTCCCAACCTCCCTACCCCCTACCGTAGCACGTGAGGGGTAAGGAAAGGTGAGGTGGGTTCCAAGGGCTAGGATGGAGGCATGGACCTAGCCCGCATACAGGAGGTACTTAGGGAGGAGAGGCTGGATGGCTGGCTTCTCCTCTCCTTTGGCCGGAGCAACCCCCTGGCCCTCGAGGTCCTGGCCCTCAGCCCCCTTCACCTCACCCGGCGCTTCGCCTACCTCATCCCCCAGGAGGGGGAGCCCACCCTCCTCTGCCACGCCATAGAGGAAAGCCTCTTCCCCCCCCTGCCTGGGCAAAGGCGCACCTACCACACCTGGCGGGGATACCTGGAAACCCTTAGGGGGCTTACGGAAGGGAAAAGGCGGATTGCCCTTGAATACGTGCCCGGGGGGCTGATCCCTTACCTCTCCCGGGTGGATGGGGGCAGCCTGGACCTCCTTAGGGGGATGGGCCTCGAGCTCGTGTCCTCCTGGCCCCTGCTCCTCCTCTTCCAAACCTGGGGAGAGGCGAAGCTAAAGAGCCACCGCCGGGCGGTGAAGGGCTTGGTGGCCGCCAGGGACCGAGCGCTGGCCTTCCTGCAGCAAAGCCCCAGGCCCACGGAAAAAGCCGTGCAGGCCCTCTTGGTCCAGGCCTTGGAGGAACAGGGGCTGGTCTTTGACCATCCCCCCATGGTGGCCTTTGGCCGAAACGCCGCCAACCCTCACCACGCCCCCACGGACAAGGTCCTCGAGGAGGGCGAGGTGGTGCTTTTGGACCTGTGGGCCAAGGAAAAAGGGGGGGTCTACGCCGACATCACCTGGATGGCGGGCCTAAGGCCTCCTGAAGGGGCCCACCGGGCCTTCCAGGCGGTGGCCAGGGCCCGGGATGCCGCCATCCGCTTCCTGGCCGAGGCCTACGGAAAAGGGCACTACCCCAAGGGCTTTGAGGTGGACCGGGTGGCCCGGGGCCTTTTGGAAGGGGAGGGCTACGGGCCTTACATCCGCCACCGCACGGGGCACAACCTGGGGGAGGAGGTCCACGGCTCCGGCCCCCACCTGGACGACCTGGAAACCCACGACTTCCGCCCCCTGGTGCCGGGGCTGGCCTTCACCGTGGAACCCGGGGTTTACCTACCCGATTTCGGGGTGCGCACCGAGGTGAACGTCTATGTGCACCCCGAGGGCCTCGAGGTCACCACCCCCTTGCAGGAGGGCCTTACCCTCCTTTAAGTAGCCCCTTTAGGGCTGACCGAGGTAGCCCCCACACGCTAGCCCTTGGGGAGGGAAGCGGGAAGCCTACCCCTGGGGCGTGGTATCTTGGGGAACGGCATGGACCGCCCCCTGCTGATCTTCTCTGGTCAGTCCAATAAGCCCTTAGCCCAAGCCATCGCTGAGGCCCTAGGCCTTCCCCTGGGCAAAAGCGCCACCCAGCGCTTCGCCAACGACAACCTCTTCGTGCGCTTTGAGGAAAGCCTAAGGGAAGGGGATGTCTTCATCGTCCAGTCCCTAACCCCCCCCGTGCAGGACCACCTCATGGAGCTTCTCATGATGATTGACGCCGCCAAGGGGGCCAGCGCCGCCCGGGTCACGGCGGTCATCCCCTACTTCTCCTATGCCCGCAGCGACAAGAAGGACGCCCCCCGCA
Source organism: uncultured Thermus sp. (assembly GCF_938010445.1). Taxonomy (NCBI): domain Bacteria; kingdom Thermotogati; phylum Deinococcota; class Deinococci; order Thermales; family Thermaceae; genus Thermus; species uncultured Thermus sp. Next base: position 508 of record NZ_CALLUR010000130.1, on the reverse strand, counting down.
TCTCCATCGCCGCCAGGCTGGTGGCCGATCTTCTCCAGACCGCCGGGGCCGACCGGGTACTCACCATGACCCTGCACTCCCCCCAGGTGCACGGGTTCTTTAAGGTGCCCGTGGACCACCTCTCCGCCGAGCCCGTCATCGCCAACCACTTCGCCACCCGGGTGGACCTGGACAATGCCGTGGTGGTGGCCCCGGATGCCGGGGACCTCAAAAGGGCCAGCTCCCTGGCCCGGCGCCTCCGCCTCCCCTTGGCCTTCATTGACAAGGAGCGGGTTTCCGACACCGAGGTACGGGTCCGGATGCTGGTGGGGGAGGTCAAGGGGAAAACCGCCCTGATCGTGGACGACGAGATCTCCACCGCAGGAAGCCTGGTGGAGGCGGTGGAGGCCCTGTTGCAGGCAGGGGCCAAGGAGGTCTACGCCGCCGCCACCCACGGGGTCTATGTGGGACCGGCCCTGGAGCGCATCGCCAAAAGCCCGGTGCGGGAGGTGGCGGCCACCGACACCTG
>NZ_CALLUR010000129.1:0-18502 GCF_938010445.1 uncultured Thermus sp. | reverse complement strand
GGGCAGGGACTTGTAGAGCTCCAAGGCGTACTGCACCACGGCCTCCGGCCCCTCGGCCTCCGCCACCTCCGCCAGCTTGGCGTAGACCTCGCGCCGGGCCTCCGCATGGCGGCGGAAGACCTCCGGGTTCGGCGTCTCCGGTGCCCGGAGAACGTCCTGTTTGGCGATGCGGCGGTAATGCTTCAAGCCCCGAACGATCTCCTCCGTGGTCAGCGTGATCTTGAACTCCATCCCCGCTCCTTTCCGGCCCAAGGGCCCTACCTTTGGGAGATTATATAGCTGGAGGAGGGCAGGGTTCATCAAGGGCAAGGCTTGGTGCAGGGCCAGCTTGCCCTGATTGGCCCGGGGTCTGGGTGCCGGGGGTTGGGTGCAGGGCCGGGTGCGGGTTAAGGTGGCTATACTTGGGGGGATGGAGGTTTTGGGTAACTATTGGTTGCGGCGCATTCTTGCCCGTATTGCTTCCACCATTGCCTTTGAGGGTCAGGACACCCGCACCGGGATGCCGGTGATGGTGCTAAAGGGTGCCCAAGGGGTACCGGTGGCGGCGGAGGGGGTGCTTCCCCTTTTGGAAGAGACCCCGGAGGCCTGGGTACTGGAGTGGCCCATCGGGGCGGTGCCCTTGAGCCAGTACCTGGGGGTAGCGGACCTAGAGCGGCTGGAGCAGTGGCTGAGGGGGATGGCCCGGATCTTGGCGGCCTTAAAAGCCCAGGGGGTGTCCCATGCGCCCATCCCGGAACTCTGCCTGGTGAAGGGCAAGCGGGTGTGGCTGGCTGGGGTGGGGCTGAAGGAGCTTTCCGGAGAGCCGGAAAAGGCCCTGGTGGCCCTGGCCAGGGCCCTGGCTGGGGAGCGCTACCCCGAGTTTGGCCTTAAGGAGCTTTTGGAGGGGATAGAGGCCGGGAAGGAGCCTCTGGAGGTCCTTTTTTCTGAGGCCTCGCCCCAGGTTCCGGGTAGCCCAGGGCCGGGGGACACGGCACAGGACGCCCGCCCCCTCGAGGAACCCTCGGCCAGGCCTGAGGAGGAACCCATCAGGCCTCCTTCTTCCGGGCGGAAGGTGCTGAGCGTGGATCCCGTGCCCGGGATGGCGGATGACCACGGGGTTTCCCCCAAGACCTCGGAGGCCTCGCTATCCGAGGGCAAAACCCCAAGCCGCCCCCGGGTCGTCCGCATAGAGGAGCCTGAGGAGCCTTCCTTTGCCGTGGTGGAGCCGCCGCGCCCGAGAAGGCGCCCCCTGCTTTTGGGGCTTCTCGGCTTGCTGTTTCTTCTGGGCCTGGCCCTTTTCTTCCTTCGTCCCCCTTCCTCTTCCCCGGGGGGCTACGTGATGGAGTTCCGCACCGATCCCCCCACGGAGCGGGCGGAGGTGTTCCTCCTCGAGGTGCCGGAGGGTTCCCGGATGGCTCCCGGCCAGCTCCTCCTCACCGCCCCGGGACGGGCGGAGTTTGACCAGAAGGGCGTGTACCGGTTGCGTATCCGGGTGGCGGGCCGCGATCCCGTGGACTACCTCTTGGAGGTGCCGGGGCCACCCCTGGTCATCAAGGTACGCTAAGGCCATGACCGAGCGCCCCGCCATCTACGTGTACCGGTACTTCTTCGCCGGGGAGGAGGCGGGGGAGGGCAGGCTGGAGGTGCGCCCTCTGGAAGGGGGCGTGAAGGCCACCCTCACCGCCGAGGTGAACCTGCCCTTGCCCAAGACCCGCCAGCGCTGGCAAACGGAAACCGATGCGGAAGGCTTTTCCCGGTACTTTGCCGAGCGGGTGGAAGGACGGGAGAGCCGGGTCTTCACCGTGGAGAGGTTGGAGGAGGACGGGGTGGTGTTGGTCAGCCAGGGCAAGGAGAGCCTGGCCTTCCCCTTTGTGGCCCCCTACCATGACCCCCTTTCCCTCCTCCTGGCCCTGCCCGGTTTGGCCCTAGAGCCCGGGGACGTGGCGCGGTTTCCCATGCCCGGGGGGAGGGTATATGTGGAAAGGCTTTCGGACCTCGAGGTGGAAGGACGCCGGCGCCGCCACTACCGCCTGCGCCCGGGCCTCACCCTGGTCCAGCTGGAGGAGGGGCTTCCCGTGAGGATAGCCCAGCAGGTGGGCGACCACGTGTTTGAGGGAGTCCTGGAGGGGGTGGAGGAGCCCAAAAGGCGCCGGCGCTGGGTATAGTGGAGGCATGATCTACCGCGCGGAGGAGGTTAAGGAGCGCTTTGCCCGCCGGGGCCTGGCCTTTGATCCCACGGTGGAGGAGATCGTGCGGGGCATCCTGGCCGCGGTGCGGGAGGAAGGGGATGCGGCCTTGGACCGCTTCAGCCTGGACCTGGACGGTCATCCGGTGGAGGAGATCCCCAAAAAGGCCTGGCGCCAGGCCTACGAGGACCTGGACGAGGAGCTCAGGGATGCCCTGGAAACCGCCAAGGAGCGTATAGAGGCCTTTTACCGGGAGGAGGCCCGGGGAGGCTTTTTAAAGGCGGATGGGAGCGGGGTGTTAGGCCAGCTGGTCCGGCCCCTGGCCCGGGTGGGGGTGTATGTCCCTGGGGGGAGTGCGCCCCTCCTTTCCAGCCTGCTCATGAGCGTGGTGCCGGCCAAGGTGGCCGGGGTGGAGGAGGTCATCGTGGCCAGTCCCCCTAGGGTTCACCCCGGTGTGCTGGCCGCGGCCTGGGTGGCGGGGGCCGACCGGCTTTTCGCCATGGGCGGGGCCCAGGCTGTGGGCGCTTTGGCCTACGGGACGGAGCGGGTGCCCCGGGTGGATAAGATCGTGGGCCCGGGGAACGCCTACGTGGTGGCGGCTAAGCGGCAGGTCTATGGCACCGTGGGCATAGATGGCCTGGCGGGTCCCACGGAAACCCTCATCATCGCCGATGGTTCCGCCTCGCCCAGGCTTCTGGCCGCCGACCTTCTGGCCCAGGCGGAGCACGGCCCCGACTCCGAGCCCTGGCTCCTCTCCCCGGACCGGGCCCTTTTGGAACGGGTGGAGGCGGAGCTTTTCCGGCAGGTTCAGGACCTCCCTCGGGCGGAGATCGCCAAAAAGGCCCTGGAGCGGGGGGGGCTGGTGCTCACCCAGGACCTCGAGGAGGCCTTCACCCTGGCCAACCTCTACGCTCCCGAGCACCTCTGCCTGGCCCTGGCCGACCCCTTGCCCTGGTTGGGGAAGGTGCAAAACGCCGGGGGTGTCTTCCTGGGGGAGGGAAGCCCCGAGGCCCTGGGGGACTATATCGCCGGGCCCAGCCACGTGATGCCCACCTCGGGCACCGCCCGTTTCCAAGGGGGCTTGGCGGTGCGGGACTTCTTGAAGGTGATCCCGGTGATGGGGCTTGCCGAGGGGGCGGTGAAGGAGCTCTCCGCCAAGGGGGCCCTTTTGGCCCGGGCCGAGGGCTTGGAGGCCCATGCCCGTTCCCTGGACCTTAGGAAATGAGGCTTTTTCACGAGCTTCTTGGCCCATTAGAGCTGCCCGATCGCCTGGAACGCATCGTAAGCCTGGCCCCCAACGTGACCGATGCCCTCTTCGCCCTGGGGGTGGGGGAGCGGCTCGTGGGGCGAAGCGCCTTCTGCCACCGGCCGGCGGAGGTGCTTTCCCTGCCGGTCTTGGCCTCCTACACCAAAACCCGCACGGAGCTTCTCCGTAGCCTAAAGCCCGACCTGGTGCTCCTCTCCACCGGGGTGCAACGGGAGCAGGCCTTCAGGCTAAAGGAGGAGGGGTTTCCCGTCTACGCCCTGCCCTTGCCCTTGAGCCCCTACGGCATCCTGGAAAACCTCTCCACCTTGGGGCACCTTTTGGACCTGGAGGAAAGGGCCACCGCCCTGGCCCACGGGCTTGCCGAGCGCTATGGCCGCCTTAAGGGGCGGTTTGACCTCAGGGTTTACTTTGAGATGGACCTGGGCGGGCCCATCACCGTGGGCCGGGGGAGTTATATCGCCCAGGCCCTGTTGCACCTGGGGCTTAAGCCCATCTTCCTGGACGTGCCCCAGGCCTATTTCCCGCCGGACCTAAGGGAGGTGGAGCGCCGCAAGCCCGACCTTTTCCTCTACGAGCCCAAGCCCTGGGGCCGGAATCCCCAGGAAAAGGCCCGGGCACTGGCTGCGGAAAGGGGGTGGCACCTTCCCGTGGTGGCCACGGACGGGGACGAGCTGGCCCACTATGGACCCCTGTTCTTTGGTTTCTTGGAGAAGCTGGCGGAGCGGGTGGGGCGAACCTTAGGCGAAGGTTAAGAAAGGGGGATGCCCTGGCGGGTAGAGTAGGGAACATGAAGCGCATTCTTTTCTTTGGGCTCCTTTCGGCCACGGCCCTCTTCCTCACCGCTTGCCCCCAAACGCCGCCGCCACCTCCCCCTTCGGCTTGTGCCCCTACAGCCACGGGTCTTTCCGTACAGGGGGAGCCGACCCAGCTCCTTGACCAGCTTGCGGGGCTGGGGGACTTTACGGCTCCCCATGTGCCGGGGGATCTCCTTGTCCTCCCGGGGGGGTTGACGCCCCAGAGTGTTAACGCCCGGGTTCCGGAAGTCCGGATTCAGGCCTCCTTACCTGGGGGTTTTCTGCATGTTAGGGTGCCACCGGGCCAGGAAAAGGTGAAGGCTGGGGAACTCCTGAAGGCTGGCGCACGGTATGTGCAGCCTAACTACCTCTACTTTCCCCTCTACATCCCCAACGATCCGCTTTACCCAGCTAGTTTGCAGGACAAATCCAGATTGCGCCCTTTCTACCAAGCGATGAACCTCGAGGCGGCTTGGGATGTGGTAGCCGCACGGGCGTGGTCGTGTAATCCGGTGGTAGCTGTGCTGGATACGGCCTTCAATCCCGACCATTTGGACCTTAGGGGCAATCTGTTGCCAGGGAAGAATCAAACCCCTGATGGTCTGCCTCAAGATGATCTGCGCCCCAGTTCTCCCCCGAACGGTGTCAATTATGGCCAGGGTGAACCTGACCATGGACAGGCTGTAGCAGGGTTGATAGCGGCCATAGCGGACAACGGCGAGGGTATTCCGGGAGTTGGGCTTAACCGGGTGAAGGTTTTACCGGTAAAGGTCTTTTTTTGGGTTTGGAACGGAGATAGGCAGACTTGGGAGTACATCTCAACCAGTGTTGTACTTAGTGAGGCCATTCGGTATGCTGCTGATCGGCAGGCTAACGTTATCACTATGAGCCTAGGTAGCCCTACACCCCTTGATCGTGTGGTGCAGGATGCGCTGAACTACGCCCTTTCCAAAGGAAGTCTTCCTGTGGCTGCAGCAGGTAATGATGGGACCGACGGTCTTAGGTATCCCGCCCGCTATCCGGGGGTTTTGGCGGTGGGCTCAGTCCGTCTTGACGGAACTCGCTCGGACTTTTCCAACTACAGTTCCACCCCTGCAACTTTGGTGATGGCGGCGGCCGGAAATCTAAACCCGGCACAGAGCCTTTGGTCTTTAGCCTTGGGCACCTCTTACCCGTATTATCCCAACGGAAACCTTTACTTAACGTGGAGGGGAACTTCGTTTGCCGCTCCCCAAGTAAGTGGGGTGGCGGCTCTTTACGTAGGGGAATACGCTACCCGCCGGGGAAGGGCGCCAACCCCGGATCAGATCAAAACCTGCCTAATACAGACAGCCAGTAATGGAGGGTACTACAATCTGCAAACTGGCTATGGCGTTGTCCAAGCCCACCGGGTCATGACCGACACCACCTACTGCTTCCCCTAATCCGCCTCACCTCCTAAGGCGTAAACTGGGCTTTTGTGCGGCGGTTTTTCCCCCTCTTCCTTGCCCTCCTTCTGGTGGGGCTAGGCCTTTGGGCCTATCCCCTTTTGGGCCCTTTGCTGCGGCAGGGGGCCCTTCCGGACCCGGAGGGGCTTAAGGCCCCCTTGACGGTGCTGGTCTATGGTTCTAGCCCAGAGTATGCGGGCTATCACAAACGGGCCCCCGAACGCTTCCGGGGCCTGGCGGACACCATCCTCCTGGTGCGCCTAGACCCTGCGGCCAAGCGGGTGGTGGTGCTTTCCATACCCCGGGATGTTTGGGTAAACCTTCCCGGCTACGGTTGGCACAAGGTGAATGCGGCCAGCCCCTTGGGGGGCCCACAGCTCATGAAGGAGGCGGTGGCCCGCATCACCGGGGTGCGACCGGACCGGTACGTGGTGGTGAGCACAGAGGCCGTGCGGCGCGGGGTGGATGCCCTAGGGGGGGTTAGGGTGTGCGTGGAAAAGCCCATGCGCTACCGGGATACCGCCGCCGGGCTAGAGATCAACCTGGAACCCGGCTGCCAGGTGCTGGACGGGGAGAAGGCGGAAGGGTACCTGCGCTTCCGTAAGGACGCCCTAGGGGACATCGGCCGCATCCAGCGCCAGCAGGCTTTCTTCCATGCCCTTAAGGAACAGGCGCTTTCCCCTTCCGGGCTTCTTCGCCTGCCTAGGGCGGTGGCGGCGGTGGAGCCCTACTTCCAAACCGACCTCACCCGTGAGGAAAGGGGGGCCATCTTGGGGTTCGCCCTGAAGGGGCCGGAACTGGTGAGCCTGCTTCTTCCCGGGGGCTTTGGCGGGGGGGGCTGGACGGTGGACCGCCAGGCCTTGGATACCCTTCTCGCCGTGTATTTCGCCGGGGAAGGGGTGGCGCAGGCCGCGGAAGTCTCCGGGAAGTTGGTGGCCTTGGTTTACGGCCCAGGCCAGGAGGCCTTGGCGGAAAGGGCTAGGGAAAGGCTCCATGCCCTGGGCCTTCGGGTCATCCTGCACCCTGTGGACCTGAAACCCAGGCGCACCGAGGTGCTGGAAAACGGCCCTGGGGTCTTGGCCAGGAGCCTAGGGGAGGCGCTGGGGGTCCCGTACCGCATCTCGGGGGAGGCGGTCTTGGGGGCGGACCTCACCTTGCGCCTTGGCGAGGAGGCGCCCTTTTTGTAGGATAAAGGGCGTCTGCCGGGGTGGCGGAACGGTAGACGCTGCGGACTTAAAATCCGCTGGGGGGTTACCCCCGTACGGGTTCGAGTCACGTCCCCGGCACCAGGAAGCCCCGGATTTTCCGGGGCCCAGTTTTTCCCCTTGTTATGCTAAGTCCCGTGGGGATTCTTACCCGCTACTTGGAAAAGGCCATGGCCCAGGCCCGCTATGATCTCGTGGGCCCGGGAAGGTTTGTGGCGGAGTTGCCCGAGCTTGGGCTAAAGGTGGAGGCGGAGCATCTGGAAGCGGCCCGTAAGGGGCTTCAGGAGGCCTTGGAGGCTTGGCTTTTGGATGCCTTGCGGGCCGGTATTGCTCCCCCGGGCCTCGAGGGGGAGGACCCTCTGCGGGCCCGCTTCTTCTCTTTGGCCGGGGAGATGTGGCGCCTTGTGCAGGAGGGTTCTCAGGCGGTAGACGCTGGGGGAAGGGCCTCGGGGCGCATGGCGGAGGCGCAAAAGGCCAAGGAGCCCCCAAGGCCAGCCCCGGCCAAGGCCTCCTTGGAGGATTGGCTTAAGGGCCTGGGCATCCAGGTGGTGAAAAAACCCCAGGAGGACGAGGAGAAGGAGAAGGTCCTGACCCGCCTGGCCCTTTTCTTGGGGGACCGGTACGCCAGTTTGGATAAGCTGTACGAGCGCCTAAAGCAGAGCCTTTCCACGAAGCGCCAGTTTGAGCTCTCCCTCTCCGAGGCCACCCAGGAGGAGATTGCCAACTCCACCCAGTTCTGCACCATGCTCAAGCAGTATGCCCTTCTCACCTCCTACCACTACAAAAGCGAGGACCGCCGCATCCGGGCCAAGGCCAGCACGGAGGGCTGGGTGCAAAACTTTCTCACCGGGGGCTGGTTGGAACGGTATGTGGCGGAAAAACTGCGCAAGTTTCTGCGCTCCAAAAACCTTCCCCACGAGGTGGCCATGGGCTACCAGGTGGTCCTGCCCAATGGGGAGGCCATGGAGCTGGACGTGTTGGTAAAGGTAGGGGAGCGGGTGTACTGGTTTGAGGCCAAGACCGGGGACTTCCAAGCCCATATCGCCAAGTATGGGGGCCTGAAAAAGGTCCTGGGGCTTTCGGCCAAGGAGAGCTTCCTGGTGCTCTTGGGTATGGATAAGGCCCGGGCCAAGGAGCTTTCCGCCCTCCACGGGCTTACGGTGGTCAACCAGGCGAACTTCCTAGATATTTTCCAGGAGGTTTTGGAGGGCAATGCTGCGTAAGGTCCTCCTGGTCATGGGGGGTACCCTGGCCTCGAGGGTCCTGGGCCTGGTGCGCCAGGCGGTGTTCAACGCCCTTTACCCCGATGCCCTTAAGGACGCCTTCAACGTGGCCTACCGGGTGCCCAACCTCCTGCGGGAACTTTTGGCGGAAGGGGCGGTGCAGAACGCCCTCATCCCCCTCCTGAAGGGCTTGCCCCCGGAGGAGGCCAAGGCCTTTGCCCGTCGCTTTGGGGCGTTCCTTTTGGGGGTAAACCTCCTGGTCTTGGGCCTTGGGTACCTGGTGGCTCCCTGGGTGGTGGAGCTTTTGGTGGCCGGGGAGAGCCATCTGCGGGAGGACCAGGGCCTGGCGCAGGTGGTCTACCTCACCCGGCTCCTTTTGCCCTTTCTCCTGGGCATCTCCATGGCGGCCCTTTTTTCGGCCCTCCTCCAGGCGGAGGAGCGCTTTCTGCCCTACGCCTTAGGCCCCGTGGCCTTCAACCTGGTGGCCATCGGCCTGATGGCCCTTTTCCCGGGAGACCCCACCTTCTTAGGGCTTTCTGTGGCCCTGGGGGGTCTGGTCCAGGCCTTGGTGCAGCTTCCCTTTCTTAAAGGCTATGCGCTGGAGTGGCGCTGGCATAAGGCCTTTGCTCCCGCGCTTACGCGCATGGGCCCCTTTGCCTTTACCACCTCCTTGCGCCAGTTTTTAAACCTGGTCCTGACCCATATCCTCACCCGCTACCCCCCGGCCGCGGTCACGGGCTTTTACAACGCCGAGGTGGTGTTCCAGATGGTGCTGGGGCTTTTCGCCACCTCCCCGGCCATCGCCCTCTTCCCCAGGATGAGCGCCCTAAAAGGGGAGGCCCTGGCCCGGTTTCTCCTGGGTCCTTTGCGGAGGTTAACCCTCCTCCTGGCCCTCCTTGGGGGGTTCCTGAGCGGCCAGGCGCTTTTTGTGGTGGTCTTCCTTTTCGGGCTCTTCGGCCCCCTTACCCCAGAAAACCGGGCCTATAGCGCCTCGGTCCTGGCCGCCTTGGGGTTTGCGGTTCTCCCGTGGGGGGTGAACACCCTTCTCCTGAGGGGCCTTTACGCCCTGGGGCGGATAAGGGAAGCGGTTTCCGCCAGCGCCCTGGTTTTCCTCACCAACACCTTGGGCTACTGGCTTCTTCGGGACGCGGGCCTTTTTGTCCTCAACCTGGCCACCGCCCTAGCCGGGTATCTAGGGCTTTTCCTCTACCTCCGCCTTTTGCAACGGGAAGGGGTGGGGTTGGAGGCCTTCCCTCCCTTCCTCTATAAGGCCCTGCTGGCGGGAAGCGTGGCCGCCTTGCCAGGGGTGGTGCTGGCTAAGATGCTTCCCGTGCACAGGGCCATGGAGGCCTTACTCCCCCTTATCCTGGGCGGAGGGCTGGGCCTGGCGCTTTTCCTCTTGGCGGCCTGGGCCCTGCGCCTGCCCCTTAGGGAGCTCCTCGCCAGACTTCCCGCAAGCGGAAATAGAGGGGTTTGAGCCTCAGGGCGAAAGCGGGCTCCTCCCAGGTGGGCCATGTGAAGCTGAGGGGTGGGGCCCCGGGAAGGAGGAGACGGAGGCCCTCTATGGGGATGGGTTCGGGGGCGTACCAGGCCAGGCGCCTGCTGGGGTCGGCAATGAGGAGCAGGCCCCAGGGGATGCGGATTTCCAAAAGGCCCCCCTCCCCCAGGGCGTAGTCCGCCGTGGGGTCCCGGGCCCCTTCCGGGTCTTGGCCGGGCTTCAGGCTGCCCAGCTCGTAAAGGATACGGGGGTAGTCGGTGCCGTCCCGGCCGGTGCGGCGGCGGTTGGGCTCGAGGATAAAGGGCACAAAAGGTCCATTCCCCGGCCGCGTGGTCCCCCGGAAGTGCAGGTATTCCGTCCCCGGCAGGCCGCGGTCCAGTTCCTGAAAGGGATAGTAGCCCTGTTCCACAAGGAGCCTTCCCCCTTGGGCGCTGACCTCCAGAAGGAACTCCGCCCCAAACCCCTCCGCCCTTGGGACCCCGCCGGGCACGGTGTCCAGGTAGAGCCTCAGGGGCCAAGGCCCCCGGTAGAGGAGCCAGAGATACTCGGGATCGGCATAGGCTTTGAGAAACCGTCCCTCTTCCCTAAGGAGGAAGGGCACGCCCTCCCATTCCTCCGCCTTGCCGTCCAACCGGAAGGCCCCTTTGGCGGTGGCCGCCAGGAGGCCATAGTTTTCCTCGGGGTCCAGGATGTTGTGCCAGAAGGGGTCGCGGCTAGGGGTTTCCCACTCCATGAAGAGCCAGTTTCGCTTAAACCACTCGTCCATGAGGGCGAAGACCATCCCCCCAGCCAGGTCCAGGGCAGCGATCTCCTGCCAGAGGCCCGCCACCTTTTCCCCTTGGCCTTCTTCGGAAAACCCTCCGTGGTGGAGGCCCTCGGGGTGGAAGTGGGCGATGCCCCGGCTGCTGGGCAGGCCGAACTCGGCGATGAGGAGGGGCATTTCCCCGTGGTGGGCTTTCAGGCGGGCCAGGTAGTTGCGGTAGCGGTTGGGGGCCAGGTCCCGTTCGTTGACCAGGAAATCGGGGTAGTAGGGGTAGACGTGGTAGGCGGCAAAAAGGCTTACGGGGCTACCGGGGGTGGGCCTTAGGTGGGTGGGGTCCAGGGTGACGGTATCCTCCTCATGGAGGAAGCCCGGTTTGGGAGGCTCCACCTTCTCGCCCCGGGCGCGCCGGATGGCGTATTCCTCCAGGTGGCTGGCCTCGCTTTCCCAGCGCAGGGGGTCCAGGGTGGGCCAGTTGACGAAGCCCAGGGGCCTCAGGGTGCCGTAGGCCTCCCACTCGTAGGTGGCCAGGCGGTCCAGCACCTCGGCCAAGTAGGCCTCAAAGGGGCTGGCGTTTGCCGCGGCCTCCAGGAACCTTCCCCGGTACGTGCGCCCGGGATGGCGTCCGTGGTAGGCCTCCACGGAGTAGGGCTCAAACTCCCGCCCCACCAGGAGCCCCAGCACCCAGGGGGAGACGTCGGCGGTGTACTCCCCGTGGGCGTGGCCTGGGCGAGGTGGGCGGCTTAGGTTACCGTGGAGGGCATCCAGGACCTCCCGCCCCTCCAGGAGAAACTTTTCCAGGAAAGGCCCCTCCCAGTCCCCGTATCCTTCTTCCTCGGGAAGCTCCGTCCATACTCCCTGGAACAGGTACAGAGGCCGTTCCTGGTGGAACCGGTTGTGGTGGTGAAAGGCCCGGTAGAAGCTGGGGGGGAGAAGGGTGTGGGTGCGCACGGCGTTGGCCCCCATGGCGGAAAGGAGCTCCAGCCAGGCTCGGTAAAGGGCCTCCTCCTCCGGGAACTCGGCGGGAAAGCGGCCGGGAAGGGCCACCCCTAGGTTGACCCCCCGCACCTGGAGGGGTTTATCCCCAACCCAGAACCGCCCCTTTTCTGCCCGGAAGGGGGGCGGGGTCTTGCGGGCCTTGGGGGCCGGGGGCGGGGATGGGGGAAGGCTTGTGAGAATACCCTCTGCTTCCCGGTAGCCTTGCCGCAGGGCCCAGTCCAGGGCGGCCCTGGCCCCTTCCGGATCCCCCAGGGCCCTGAGGGTGAGGCCAAGGCCGTAAAGGGCTTCCCCGCCTCCCTTTAAGGTACCCACCAGACGGCTGAAGGTGAAAAGGGCCTCCTCCAGCCTCCCCAGGCGGTACTGGGCAAAGCCGGCAAGGATCAGGGCTTCCTCTGGGGGGTCATAGCCCTTTAGGAGGGGGTCCAGCCGGGCCAGTACCCCGGCCATCTCCCCCTTGCGGTAAAGGGTACGGGCCTCCTCCAGGGGCGAGGCCCAGGCCAGGCCCAGGGCGATAAGAAGGCCCAAGAGGCGCACGGTCTATTCCCTTTGGGCTGCTTGGCGGATGGCCTCCACCGCCTCGGGGTTTTCCAAGGCGGAAAGGTCCCCGGGGTCTTGGCCCAGGTAGGCGGCCCGCACCACCCGGCGCATCACCTTGGCGTTGCGGGTCTTGGGCAGGTCGGGCACGAAGAGGACCTTCTCCGGCCTCAAGGGTTTGCCCAGGGCCTGGGCCACCCGGTCGGCTACCCCTTGGGCCAGCTCCGGGTCTGGGGTGTAGCCGGGCTTCAGCACCGCGAAGAGCACGATGGCCTCTCCCTTCACCGGGTGGGGCACCCCGATGGCGGCGCACTCCTTGAGGGCGGGGTGGGCGATGGCGGCGGTTTCCACCTCGGCGGGGCCCACCCGCTTCCCCGCCACCTTCAAGGTGTCGTCGCTCCGGCCCAGGATGAAGAAGTGGCCTTCCTCGTCCAGAAGGGCCAGGTCCCCGTGGACCCAGACCCCGGGGATGCGGGCGAAGTAGGTGTCCAGGTAGCGGGCCTCGTCCTGCCAGAAGCCCTTGGTCATGCCGGGCCAGGGCTTGAGCACGGCCAGTTCCCCCACCTTGCCCACGGCGGGCTTTCCTTCCTCGTCCAGCACCGCTGCGGCCATCCCCGGCACCGGGGTGTTGAAGCCCATGGGCTTGATGGGCTTGAGGAGGACGTTTCCCAGGATGCCCCCGGAAACCTCGGTTCCCCCCGAGTAGTTCACGATAGGCCTCCTTTCCTCCCCCACCACCCGGAAGAACCAAAGGTAGGGCTCGAGGTTCCAGGGTTCCCCCGTGGAGCCTAGGACCCGCAAGGACGAAAGGTCATGGGCCCTTATGGGTTCCTCCCCTAGGGGAATCAGGGCCCGCACCAGGGTAGGGGAGAGGCCCAGGTGGGTGAGGCGGAAGTCCTCCACCATCCGCCAAAGGCGCTCGGGACCCGGGTAGTCGGGGGCCCCGTCATAGAGGAACACGCTGGCCCCCAGGATAAGGCCCCCCAGGATGGCCCAGGGGCCCATCATCCAGCCCAGGTCGGTGAACCAGAAAAGCCGGTCCCCCTCCCTAAGGTCAAAGAGAAGGGCCAGGTCCAAAGCCGCCTTGAGGGGAAAGCCCGCATGGTAGTGCACGGTGCCCTTGGGGCGGCCGGTGGTGCCCGAGGTGTAGATGAGCATGAAGGGGTCCATGCTCTCCATCTCCTCCGGGGGGAAGGGCCCCCCTTGCAGGGTGGCGTAGTCCACCTCCCCGGCTTCCAGGGGGAGGCCCAGCCTTCGCACCACCAGAAGGTGAGGGGTTTCCGCCAGGCCCTGGGCTTTGCGGGCCTCCGGAAGGAGGTCTACCCTTCTTCCCCGTCTAAAGAAGGCGTCCTGCACCGCCAGAAGCTTGGCTTTGGCGTCTTTAAGCCGCACCGCCGCCGCCTCGGCGGCGTAGCCGGAGAAGATGGGGATGGCGATGGCGCCAAGCCAGCTTACGGCCAGGAGGAGGATGGCCGCCTCGAGGCCCATGGGGAACCAAAGGCCCACCCGGTCGCCCCGCTCCACGCCCAGGGCTCGCAGCCCTGCCGCCACCCTTTCCACCTCCGGCAAAAGCTCCCCATAGGTGAGGGTGCGCACCCCCCCTTCCTCGGTTTGGTGGATGAGGGCTAAGGCGGTGGGCTCATGGCGGAGGGCGGCCTCCACCAGGTTGAGCCGGCCCCCCGGGAAAAACTGAGGGAGGGGGAAGCCGCCGGAGATCGCCCGCTCATAGGGTTTGCGCCAAGGTATGCCGAGGTGGGTGAAAAACTGCCCGTAGAAGTCCTCGAGCTCCTCCACGCTGTAGCGGTAAAAGGCCTCGTAGTCTTCAAAACCCAGGGCCTCCATGAACTGAAAAAGCCTCGTGGCCCGGGTTTCCTCGGGCTTGGGGTACCAGACCGGTTCCATCTACTTCCTCCAGAAGAAGGGAAACCGCTTGCGCTTGGGCGGGGTTTCCTCGGTCTTGGGGCCCTCCGGGTTTTTCAGGACCTCCAGGAAGGCCTTGAGCTCCAGCCGTTCCTCGGGGTTCTTGGCCAGAAGGCGCCTTAAGGCCTTATCCAGCCGGGAAGGCAAGGAGGTGGGAGGGGGAGGGAGAAGGAGGTGGGCGTTCCTAAGCTCCTCCAGGGTCTCCCCGCGAAACGGGCGCTTCCCCACAAGGAGCTCGTAGGCCATCACCCCGAAGCTATAGGCGTCGCTCTTGGGGCTGGGCTTGGCCCCCAGGAAAAGCTCGGGGGCCAGGTAGTGGGGGCTTCCCGCGTATTCCAGACCGGCCTCCTCCAAAGGGCGCACGGTGCCTAGGTCCCCAAGCTTGTACACCCTTTCCCCCACGAACACGTTGGAGGGCTTCACGTCCTGATGGACCAGGCCTTTTTGGTGCAGGAAGAGAAGGGCCTCCCCCACCTGGAGGAGGGCCTTGGTGGCCTCTTCCCGGGGAAGGGGCTGCTGCAGGAGGAGGTCCTCGAGGGTCCCCTTCTCCAGGTACTCCAGGGCCAAAAAGGCCTCCTCGCCGAAGGGTACCCCGTAAAGTCCCTGGACCAGGTGGGGGTGCTTCAGGGAGAGGCTAAGGGAAACCTCCCGGGCGAAGCGTTCCGCCAGCTTGGGGTCCTGGCGCACTTCCTTGCGGGGAAGCTTCAGGGCCACCTTCTGCCCGTCGGGAGCCTCCGCCAGGTAGACCTGGGCGGTCTGGCCCAGGCCCAAAAGCATCCTTAGGCGGAAATCCTTGCGCTTCAGGCTAGTCAAGGACCAACACCCCTCCCGGCTTCAAGGCGTGGCCTTCCACGCCCTTCTCCTTAGCCCGGGCCGCAAAGGCCTCCCCGTCCTGTTTGATGGGGGGGAAGGTGTTGTAGTGGATGGGCACCACCCGCTTGGGTTTGAGAAGCTCCAGGGCCTTCAGGGCGTCTTCCGGCCCCATGGTGAAGTGATCCCCGATGGGCAGGAGGGCCAGATCCAAGCCCAGCTCTCCGATGAGGCGCATGTCGGAGAAGAGGGCGGTGTCCCCGGCGTGGTAGATGCGCTTGCCGGCAAGCTCTACCACCACCCCCATGGGCATCCCCCCGTAGGTGCCGTCGGGGAAGCTGCTGGAGTGCCAGGCGGGGAACCATTTCAGCCACCCTCCGGGGAAACGGTAGGTGCCCCCGATGTTCATGGGCAGGCTCTTGGCCCCGTGCTTCTCCGCATAGGTGGCGATCTCAAAGGTGGAGACCACCGTACCCCCTTTCTTGGAGAGGGCCACGGCGTCGCCAAAATGGTCCCCGTGGGCGTGGGTGACCAGGATCAGGTCCGCCTGGACCTCCCCCACCCCCACCGGGGCCAGGGGGTTCCCGGTGAGGAAGGGATCGATGACCACCTTGGTCTTGCCGTCGGAAAGCCACACCGCCGAGTGGCCCAGATACCGGATCTCCAGCATAGGCACCTCCTTTATAGGGCACTATACCGGAGAAAGGGCCGCCTGGGGAAGAGAGCGCTCCAGGCTTTTAAAGAAGAGGAGTTCCAGGATCCTGGAAAATGCCCGTTCACCCCAGCTTTGGCCCTCGGGTAGGATAAGTTCCAGCTCAAGCTCCAGCTCCACCGCGGACCCCTGGGGGCGCATCCGCCCCTCGATCCTCAGGGAGGGCGGAGGGAGGGGAAGGGCCTTTAGGTACTCCCCCTCCAGCCTCGAGGCGAAGGGCAGGACCACCTCCCCCAAAACGGGGTTTTCCTGCCGCAAGACCCCCCGTACCTCCTCCCCTTCAAGGCGGAGCTCCAGGGGCAGGCCCTCGGGAAGGTGGCCGTTCAGGGCCAACCGGAGCCTGGCCTTCATCCTTCCACCCACTCCACCCGTATCCGGCCCTCCTTGGCCAGGCGGGCCACCTCGGCGTCCGGGATGTTCAAGAGCCTGGGCAGTTCGCGAAAGCGGGGCGTGGCCGAGGCCAGGCCCACCCGCACCACCAGGACCTCCTCTTCCTCCGCCCGGCCGATGCGCCAGACCAGGTGCTGGCCCAGGGCTTCCAACAGGTCCTTCTCCACCCTTTCAGTCTATCCCGGGGTGGCCTTGGGGGATAATGGATGGGGATGCTCCTCGAGGTGGGCTTTGCTGGCCTCTCCCCCTGGGTCTTCTGGGCGGGGGTGGGGGTTACGGCGCTGGGTTTTACCCTGGGGGAGGCTTCCTGGATGGCCTGGGTTCTCCTTTACCCTTGGTGGCGGCTTAGGCGGGGTTGGCGGTTACGGCTTTTTCCCGACCACCTCAGCCTCCATCCCCCCTTGGGGCTTGGGCGCCGGATTCCCTGGGAGGAGGTGCGGGAGGTGGGGGTGGGAGGCCCCTCGCCCGGGGAAGGCGGGCCCTGGTCCTCCGCCTGGAGGACGGGGAGGGGCTATCCCTTCCCGTGCCCGATCCTGAGGGCCTGGCGGCCCGGATCAAAGAACTTCTAGGAGGGCGAACTTCAGGTAGTGGGTTTCGGGATGGTTGAGGAGGATGGGATGGTCCCACCCCTGCCCGCGTTTCTCCACGACCCTTAGGCTGCGGTGGGCGTCCTGGGCCGCCTCGGTGAGCATTTGGTAGAAGAGGGGCTCGGTGAGGTGGTGGCTGCAGCTGCTGGTGGCCAGGAGGCCCCCTTCCTTAAGGAGCTTGATGGCCCGGAGGTTCACCTCCTTGTAAGCCCGGTAGGCCCTTTCCCGATCCTTTTTCCCCTTGGCGAAGGCGGGTGGGTCCAGCACCACCAGGTCAAACCGTTCCCCCGCCTTTTCCAAAGCCCTTAGGTAGTCGAAGGCGTTGGCCTCCACCGTCTTGAGGGAGAGCCCATTCAGCCTGGCGTTCTCCTCCGCTTGCCTTAGGGCCTCGCGGGAACTGTCCACGCTGATCACCTCCTGGAAGCCCAGGGCCAGGTGCAGGCCAAAGCTTCCCGCATAGCTGAACACGTCCAAGGCCCTTTCCCCACGGAACCTTTCCATTAGAATCCGGTTGTCCCGTTGGTCCAGGTAGGCCCCCGTCTTCTGGCCCCCGGTGAGGTCCACCCGGTAGCGGATCCGGCCTTCCTTCACCGTGGCCGCCGGAGGCACCTGGCCAAAAAGGGGCCGCACGTAGAGGGGTAGGCCCTCCAGCTCCCGGGCCTTGGCGTCGTTTTTGGCCAGGAGGCTTTGGCCTAAGGGTTTAAGGCCTTCTGCCACCTGGGGCAGGAGGCCCTCCCAGGCGTGGGCCGTGGCCTGGAGGACCAGGTGGCCGGCGTAGTAGTCCACCACCAAACCCGGAAGAAAATCCCCCTCGGCATGGGCTAGGCGGAACCCGCCCTCGGGTTCCCTCTCCAGGGCGGGAAGCCGGCGGGCTAAGGCCCGGTTAAGGTTCTCCAGGAGGGCTTCCTCGAGGTCTTTGGCCGGCCGGAAGCGGTAGGCTCGGACGCTGAGGTCGCTTTCGGGATGGAATAGGGCCAGGGCGAGGAACCTTTTGCCCCAGTAAACGGGGTAAAGCCCCGGCTCTTCCGGGCCCGAGAGCACGTCCCTGCGAAAAACCCATAGGTGCCGGGATAAGAGGCGCTGGGCCCCCCTTTCGTTGACGAGAATCCGCACCGCTTAAGTATACTTAAGCGGGGTTGGTTGACGTAGGCCCCAAAGGCCGGTATCATACCCGGCAGGCGCAGTTTGCGCATCTTTTCACGAAGGGAGGGGCGATGGGAGGCCTGGGACTTATCAAGAGCCTGGCGGAAAAGGAAAGGGAGCTACTGGCCCGCCTCGAGGCTGCGAAGAAGGAGGCTGAGGCCCTGGTGCAGCAGGCTGAGGCGGAGGCCAGGGCCCTTTTGCAGAAGGCGGAGGCCGAGGCCAAAGCCCTGGAGGCCGAATACCGGGAACGGGAGGCTAAGGAAACCGAGGCCATTCTGGCCCGCTACCGGGCCCAGGCGGAGGCTGAGGCCAAGGCGGTCAAGGAAAAGGCAGAGGGCCGGTTGGAGGAGGCTGTGGCCCTGGTCCTGAAGGAGGTTTTGCCGTGATCGCCCCCATGGAGAAGCTGGTCCTGGCCGGTCCCAAGGCCAAGGCCCAGGAGCTTCTCCAAAGCCTGCAGCAGGCGGGGGTGGTCCACCTGGAAACCCTCCGGGTGGAGGAGCTTGCCGAGTACAAGCTTTCCCCGGAGGAGCGGGAGGAGCTGAGGCGCTGGGAAGGGGTGGCGGCGGGGGCCGAGCACACCCTGGCCCTTCTGGGCCGGGAGGTGGAGGCCTCTAGGCCATTCCCCGATGGCCTGGAGGCGGCCGAAAAGGCCCTGGCTCCCATCCAGGCCCATGCCGAGGGCCTGGCCCGGCAGAGGCAGGAGCTGGAGGAGGAGCTTTCCCTGGCCCAGGCCTACCTGGAGCCCTTGGAGAAGCTGGCCGCCATGGCCCAGGGCTTGGACCGAAGCCCCTTCTTCCGGGTGGTGCCCTTTTTGGTTACGGAGAAGGAGCTTCCCCTGGTGGAGGAGGCCCTGAAGAAGGCCCTGGAGGACCAGTTTATCCTGGCCAGCGAGCCCTATTCCCAAGGGGTGGCTGGGCTTTTGGTGGTGCACCGGAAGGACCTCGAGGCGGCCAAGGCGGCCCTTTCCCGGGCGGGGGTGGCGGAGCTGCGCCTCCCTGGTGCTTACGGCGACCTTTCCCTAGGCGAGGCCACCCGCCGGTTGAAGGAGCGGGCCGAGGCGGCCCCCAA
>NZ_CALLUR010000128.1:0-7008 GCF_938010445.1 uncultured Thermus sp. | reverse complement strand
TGCTGGAAGCCATCTTCCTCCTCCCCCTGGTCCTGCCCCCCACGGTGCTGGGCTTCTACCTCCTCCTCTTCCTGAGCCCGGAGGGTCCATGGCACAAGCTCACGGGCCTCTCCTGGGCCTTCCGCTTTGAAGGCCTGGTCTTCGCCAGCGTCCTCTTTAGCCTACCCTTCGCCCTTACCGCCTATCGGGAGGCCTTCTTATCCCTGGACCGGAACCTCCTGGAGGTGGCCCGGACCCTCGGGGTGGGCAAGGCCAAGATCTGGACACGGGTGGTCCTGCCCCTGGTCTGGCCGGGCCTCCTTTCCGGTACCCTCCTGGCCTTCGCCCACACCCTGGGGGAGTTCGGGGTGGTCCTCATGGTGGGGGGCTCCATCCCCGGAAAGACCCAGATGGTGAGCATCTACATCTACGACCTGGTGCAGGCCCTGCGTTTTGCGGATGCAGCCAAAGCCGCCCTGGTCCTCCTAGGCCTGAGCCTAACCATACTGGTGGCCGTACGCTCTTTGGAAGCTGAGGGGCGGGCATGGAAGTCCATTACCTGATAAGAAAGCCCATTCTCCTCGAGGCCCGCTTCCACATCCAGGGCTTCACCGTCCTCTTGGGGGAAAGCGGCGTGGGCAAGACCACCCTCCTAAGGGCCCTGGCCGGCCTGGTACCCGCAGAGGGCCGGCCCTATGGGGGGCTTCCTCCGGAAAGGCGGCCCGTGGGCTACCTACCCCAGGACCTGGCCCTTTTCCCCCACATGACCGCCTGGGAGAACGTGGCCTTTCCCCTAAAGGGCGGAAACCTCAAGGAGAGGGCCCTTGCCCTTTTACAACGGGTGGGGCTTCTGGACCACGCCCATAAACGCCCGCACCAGCTTTCCGGTGGCCAGAGGCAACGGGTGGCCCTGGCCCGGGCCTTGGCCAGAAGCCCGGAACTCCTTCTCCTGGACGAGCCCACCAGCGCCCTGGACCCTCTCACCAAGGACCGCATCCTGGGGGAGCTGGTGAACCTCATCCGCCAGGAGGGGATCCCGGCCCTGGCCGTAAGCCACGACCCCGCCTTGGCCCGCATGGCCGACTGGCTTCTGGTGATGGGGCGGGGGAGGATCCTTCAGGAAGGCCCCCCCGAGGAAGTCCTGGCCTCCCCCAAGGAGGTGGAAGTGGCCCGGCTTCTGGGGTACGAGAACCTCTTTCCTGTGCGCATCGGGGAAGGAGGGGTCTGGCTCGGCCCGGTCCACCTCCACCTACCCCTTCCCCCCTGGGCCCGCCCAGGGCAAGAGGCCTGGCTGGGGGTGCGGGCCGAGGAGGTGATCGTGGTGCGGGAGGATCGGCCGCCCCCGCCCCAGAACGTGCTAGAAGGGGTTCTCGCAAGCCTGTATCCCGAGGGGTTGGCCTACCGTGGGCACTTCCAAGGACCCGTGGCCTTGAGCCTCCTCCTCCCCCGCCACGTGCAGGAAAGGCTTCGCCTGCACCCCGGCCAGCGGCTTCGCGTGGCCTTGAAGCCCCACTACCTGCACCTGATGCCGGGCCAGGCGGAGGAGGTCCCCTAAGGGTAAGCCAAACTTGTTATGGAGGCCCTTCAGGAAAAAACGCGCCCGATGGAGAGGCCACCCCAGGTGTTCGGCCAGGGCCTTCCCCTTTGCCTCCACTCCCCTCCCCAAGGCCAAAAGAACCTCCTTTTCCCCCGGGAGGAGTCGCAAGCCCCTCCGGCCCTTTAACCCCGGGACCAAGGACTTGGGGTCATCCCGTTGGGTCAAAAAGGCAAAGTTAAAGGGATCGTAGGCCCTAAGCCCCCAAGGGGTGGACCACACCACCACCTCCCCCTTCTCCAACTGGTCCAAACCGGCTAGGGCCAGGCCCTGGCCCTCCTTCCAACCCACCTTCCAACCCTCTTTCCGCAACGCCCCGTACACGGAAGCGTAAAGGTGCAAGCTATCCGTATACACCACTGCTTGCAAAGGTCTACCCTCCTTTCGCCCAGAAGACCTTTCGCCTTACGCCAGCAAAAACCCTAGCTCTGGGCAAAAGGAGGGGAGCGGGGAGATATAGCCCTTTCCCGGGGCTCAGGGTAACCGGGCTTGGGGATGACCCGGGACCGCAAAACCTCCACCAGGGTGGGAGGCGCCACCTCCCCTATGGGAGGCAGGCCCGGGGCCACCTGCAGGCCGCAGAAGAGGGAGTGGTCCACCTCCCTCTCCTCACCCGGGACCTGGCAGAGGTCCGTTCTGAGCCCGGGGTTTTGCACCTGCATGAGGTACATCTGCAGGGCCACCCCGGTGGAGGCGGTGAGGGTGAGGAAGAGGTAGAGGAAAACGGCCAACATCCGCCCCAAGCCCCTTGCGGCCATGGCCCCAATATACAAAAGGTTGCGGTACAGTGTAAAGGTATGGCGGTTCGCGGCGCCAAGGACCTCTTCGGCAAGGAGCTTAGGCTCCACCAGCACATCGTGGCCACCGCCCGCCGGGTTTTGGAGGCGGCGGGGGCCTTGGAGCTCATCACCCCCATCTTTGAAGAAACCCAGGTCTTTGAAAAAGGGGTGGGAATCGCCACCGACATCGTCCGAAAGGAGATGTTCACCTTCCAGGACCGGGGCGGGCGCTCCCTGACCCTACGCCCTGAGGGCACCGCCGCCATGGTGCGGGCCTATCTGGAGCACGGGATGAAGGTCTGGCCCCAGCCGGTAAGGCTTTGGATGGCGGGGCCCATGTTCCGGGCGGAAAGACCCCAGAAAGGGCGCTACCGCCAGTTCCACCAGGTGAGCTACGAGGCTTTGGGCTCGGATAACCCTATCCTGGACGCCGAGGCCGTGGTGCTCCTTTGGGAAAGCCTCAAGGAGCTGGGCCTTAGGCAGCTTACCCTGAAGCTCTCCTCCGTGGGGGACCCGGAGGACCGGGCCCGCTACAACGCCTACCTGAGGGAGGTGCTCAGCCCTTACCAGGAAGAGCTTTCCCCCGACTCCCAAGAGCGCCTGGAGCTTAACCCCATGCGCATCCTGGACTCCAAAAGCGAAAAGGACCAGGCCCTTTTGCAGGAACTCGGCGTCAAGCCCATGCTGGACTTCCTGGGAGAAGAGGCTCGAGCCCACCTGAAGGCGGTGGAACGGCACCTGGAGAGGCTATCCGTGCCCTACGAACTGGACCCCGCCCTGGTGCGGGGCCTGGACTATTACGTGCGCACGGCCTTTGAGGTGCACCATGCGGAGATCGGGGCGCAAAGCGCCTTGGGAGGCGGGGGAAGATACGACGGGCTTTCCGAGCTCCTGGGGGGACCGAGGGTACCCGGGGTGGGCTTCGCCTTCGGGGTGGAGAGGGTGGCCCTGGCCCTCGAGGCGGAGGGGTTCGGCCTTCCCGAGGAGGGAGGACCCGACGTCTACCTGATCCCCCTGACGGAGGAAGCGGTGGCCGAAGCCTTTTATCTGGCGGAGGCCTTAAGGCCCCGCATCCGGGCGGAGTACGCCCTAAGCCCCAAGAAGCCCGGCAAGGGCGTGGAGGAAGCCCTAAAGCGGAACGCGGCCTTCGTGGGCTTCTTGGGAGAGGATGAGCTGAGGACCGGTGAGGTCACCTTGAAGCGCCTGGCCACTGGGGAACAGGTGCGCCTTCCCCAAAGGGAGGCCCTGGGCTTCCTCCTTTCCGCCCTGGCCTGAGCATCCGTTAAGATTTGGGGGATTATGCGCCGCACCCACTTCGCCGGAAGCCTAAGGGAAGAACACGTGGGGGAGGAGGTGGTCCTCGAGGGGTGGATCAACCGCCGCCGGGACCTGGGAGGGCTCATCTTCCTGGACCTCCGCGACCGCGAAGGGCTGGTCCAACTGGTGGCCCACCCGGAAAGCCCCGCTTACCAGGAAGCAGAACGCGTCCGCTCGGAGTGGGTGGTCCGGGTGAAGGGCACCGTGCGCCTGCGCCCCGAGCCCAACCCTCGCCTGCCCACGGGGAAAGTGGAGGTGGAGCTTTCCTCCTTGGAGGTGCTTTCCGAAGCCAAAACCCCTCCCTTTCCCATAGATGCCGGCTGGCGCGGCGAGGAGGAAAAGGAGGTCTCGGAGGAACTCCGCCTAAAATACCGCTACCTGGACCTCCGCAGGAAGAGGATGCAGGAAAACCTGCGCCTACGCCACCGGGTCATCAAGGCCATCTGGGACTTCCTGGACCGGGAAGGCTTCATCCAGGTGGAAACCCCCTTCCTCACCAAGAGCACCCCGGAAGGGGCCCGGGACTTCCTGGTGCCTTATCGGCAGCAACCTGGCCTCTTCTATGCCCTGCCCCAATCCCCGCAGCTTTTCAAGCAGATGCTGATGGTGGCGGGCTTTGACCGCTACTTCCAGATCGCCCGCTGCTTCCGGGACGAGGACCTCCGGGCCGACCGCCAACCCGACTTCACCCAAATGGACCTGGAGATGAGTTTTGTGGAGGTGGAGGATATCCTAACGCTTAACGAAAGGCTCATGGCCCACGTGTTCCGCGAAGCCTTGGGGGTGGAGCTTCCCCTTCCCTTTCCCCGCCTCGCCTACCAGGAGGCCCTGGAGCGCTTTGGCTCCGATAAGCCCGACACCCGCTTTGGCCTAGAGCTCCAGGAAGTGGGGCACCTCTTCCGGGAAAGCGCCTTTCAGGTGTTCCGGGAGGCGGAAAGGGTAAAGGCCCTGGCGGTGCCCAAGGCCCTCTCCCGCAAGGAGATCGCCGACCTCGAGGAGTTGGCCAAGCGCCACGGGGCCAAGGGACTGGCCTTTGCCAGGGTGGAGGAGGGGGGGTTGGCAGGCGGGATCGCCAAGTTTTTGGAACCCGTACAGCACCATCTCCTGGAGACCACGAAAGCCGGCCCGGGGGAAACCCTCCTCTTCCTGGCGGGGCCCGCCAAGGTGGCGGCCAACGCTATGGGGCAGGTGCGGCTTAGGCTGGCGGAGCTCTTGGACCTCTCCCGGGAAGGCTTCCGCTTCCTCTGGGTGGTGGACTTCCCCCTCTTGGAGTGGGACGAGGAAGCAGGCCGCTACACCTACATGCACCATCCCTTTACCAGCCCCCATCCTGAAGACCTACCCCTTCTGGACACCGACCCCGGGAAGGTGCGGGCCCTGGCCTACGATCTGGTGCTGAACGGGGTGGAGGTGGGCGGCGGCTCCATCCGCATCCACGACCCCCAGCTGCAGGCCAAGATGTTCCGCATCCTGGGCATCGGGGAGGAGGAGCAGCGGGAAAAGTTTGGCTTCTTCCTCGAGGCCCTCACCTACGGGGCCCCACCCCACGGGGGCATCGCCTGGGGGCTGGACCGCCTGCTGGCCCTCATGACCGCAAGCCCCTCCATCCGCGAGGTCATCGCCTTCCCCAAGAACAAGGAGGGCAAGGACCCCCTCACCGGGGCCCCAAGCCCTGTGTCCGAGGAGCAGCTTCGCGAACTGGGTCTTATGGTGATCGCCCATGGCTAGGATTCCCTACGTGATCGTGGACGCCTTCGCTTCCACCCCGGGAGCCGGGAACCGGGTGGCCCTGGTTTTGGATGCCAGGGGGATGGGCCTGGAGGAGATGCAAAGCCTTGCCCGGCGCCTGGGCGAGCCGGAAACCGCCTTTGTCACGGAAAAACAAGGCACCCTTTTTGCCGTGCGCTTCTTCACCCCTACAGGGGAGGTGGAGTTCTCCGGCCATGCCGCCTTGGCCCTGGGCCTGACCCTGGTGCGCCTGGGCCTGGCCCCGGAAGGCACCGAACGGCTCTACCTTCACACCCCCACGGAGGCCCTGCCGGTGGAGATCCTCTATGAGGCCGGGGAGCCCAAGAAGGCCTTGGTGCGGGGCCCTGCCCCCAGGTTCCGCGACCTCCCTCCCTACCAGGCCTTGAAGGAGGTCCTCGAGGCCCTGGGCTCCGACGAGCGCTACCTGCACCGGGGACTCCCTTACGGCATTGCCTATACCGGGCTTTGGAGCCTCTTTGTCCCCCTGATCGCCCCCGGGGTAGTGGACGCCCTGGAGCCGGAGATGGCGGCCCTGGCAACGGCCTCCCGCAAGCTAGAAGTGGCCACGGTGCACGCCTACGCTCCCATGGGGCCGAGGAGCTTCTACGCCCGGGACTTCGCCCCCCTCTTGGGCATCCCCGAGGACCCGGTAACGGGCTCCGCCAACGCCGCCTTGGGGGCCCTGTTGGCCCGGGCTGGGGTGGTGCCCCGGAGGGAGGGACGGGTGGTCCTCACCATCTACCAAGGCCACCGCCTGGGTAACCCCGGGGTGGTGGAGGTGGTGGTGGAGTATAGCCCCACCGGCCAGCCCTATGGGGTCCAGATCGGTGGGGAAGCGGTCCAGGTCTTTGCTGGGGAACTCTGATGGTGGGGTTGGTCTTCATAGATGTGGACGGCACCCTGGTGGGTAGGGACGGAGTCCCGGATTGCGTCTGGCCGGCGGCAGAAGCCCTTAGGAACCAGGGGGTGCGGCTTAGCCTCATCACCGGCCGGCCGGGTCGGGGCCACGCCCTGGCCTACGCCCGCAGGCTGGACCCCACGGGCCTGCACGTGTTTGAGTCGGGGGCGGTGGTCCTGGCCCTTTCCCGGGATCCCCACTCCCCACCTACCCAACCCCTCCTAGTGGAGGCCCTGCCCCAAGAGGCCGCCCGGGAAGCCGTTCGCCTAGCCCGGAGACTCCAGCTCCCCCTGGAAGGGTACACCGCCGACGGGGGCTTCTTTCTGGAGGGAGAAGACCCCCTCCTCCAAGCCCACCAGGAACTTTTGGGCCTAAAGGCGGAACCGGCAGACCTCATGGCACTTCCAAGCCCTTTGGTCCGCCTCCAGGTGCTGGCCGAGGCCCACGCGCCCTTAGGGGCACTTCTGGATGCCCTCCCCCCAGGGCTGCAGGCCCACGTGGCGGAAAGCCCCCGGATGCCTGGGGTGCGCTTCGTTTCCCTCACCAAACGGGGGGTGAGCAAGCTCACCGCCGCCCGCTTTGTGGCGGAAAGCTACGGCCTTACCCTGGCCCAGTCCGCCATGGTGGGGGACGGGGAGAACGACCTGGAGGTGATCCGAGGGGTGGGCTTGGGCATCGCCATGGGGAACGCT
>NZ_CALLUR010000127.1:0-7640 GCF_938010445.1 uncultured Thermus sp. | reverse complement strand
CTGGAAGCCGCCAAGGCCCTCCTGCAAAAGGAGAGGCTGGACCAGGACCCCAAGGTGGGCCCGCATAGGGCCCCGGTCCTCCTTTCCGAGGAGGACCGTACCCGCTTCCTGGTCCTCCTGGAAAGCGGCAAGGCCCTTTTGCCCCTAGACCGCTACGCCCTTTTGGGCGAGATCGCCCCCGTGGAGGAGCGCCTCCTTCACCGGGCACCCTTCCGAGACAGGAGCAACGTGCTCCATAGCCTGGAAGGCCTTCCCGTGCGCCTCCTCTACACGCCCCTCAACGACCCCGAGGCGGAGGCTCAGGAGTTGGCCCAAGGCATCCTCCGCCTGACCCCTGAGGGCCTATGGGTGGGGGAAACCCCTCTGGCCATCCCCCCGGACACCCCTATTGAAGGCCTAGCCTACGAGGAGGCCTTCTTTGACCTGGGGGAGGGTCATTACTACCTCTACGCCCTTTCGGGCTCCACCCCCTCGTAGGGGGCCTTTAGCTCCAGGGTGGCTTCCGGGCAAGGTAGGATCACCCTTCCTCGTAGGCCAGGTTCTGGAGCAAGAGGTTAGGGACCCCTCCTGGCCCCGGCCGTAGCGTGAGGGGAACCCCTAAATAGGCGGCAAAGGGCATGGGCCCCTGGGCGGCCTTTCCCATGGGCCCCATCCCCGCATCCCAAACCCTTCCCGGCTTGGGTAAACTATCCCACAGCATGGACCTACCCAAGGCCTACGACCCCAAAACCGTGGAACCCAAGTGGGCGGAGAAGTGGGCGAACAACCCCTTTGTGGCCAACCCCAAAAGCGGCAAAACGCCCTTTGTCATCTTCATGCCTCCTCCCAACGTTACGGGTAGCCTGCACATGGGCCATGCCTTGGACAACTCCCTGCAGGATGCCCTCATCCGCTATAAACGCATGCAGGGCTACGAGGCCGTCTGGCTACCCGGCACCGACCATGCGGGCATCGCCACCCAGGTGGTGGTGGAAAGGCTCCTGCTTAAGGAGGGAAAGACCCGGCACCACCTGGGCCGGGAAGCCTTCTTGAAGCGGGTCTGGGAATGGAAGGAGGAGTCCGGGGGAACCATCCTGAAGCAACTCAAGCGCCTGGGGGCCAGCGCCGATTGGAGCCGGGAGGCCTTTACCATGGACGAGGCCCGCTCCAAGGCGGTGCGCTATGCCTTTAGCCGCTACTACCACGAGGGGCTGGCCTACCGCGCCCCCCGCCTGGTGAACTGGTGCCCCCGGTGCGAAACCACCCTTTCGGACCTGGAGGTGGAAACCGAACCCACCCCGGGCCAGCTCTACACCCTGGCCTACGAGGTGGAGGGTGGCGAACGCATCGCCATCGCCACCGTGAGGCCGGAAACGGTCTTCGCCGACCAGGCCATCGCCGTCCACCCCGAGGACGAGCGCTACCGGCACCTCATCGGCAAAAGGGCCCGCATCCCCCTCACGGACATCTGGATACCCATTTTGGCCGACAGCGCCGTGGAGCGGGAGTTCGGCACCGGGGCCCTTAAGGTCACCCCCGCCCACGACCCCTTGGACTACGAGATCGGCGAGCGGCACGGACTGAAGGCGGTTTCCGTCATCAACCTGGAAGGCCGGATGGAAGGGGAAAGGGTGCCGGAGGCCCTCCGGGGCCTGGACCGGTTTGCGGCCCGGAAAAAGGCGGTGGAACTTTTCCGGGAGGCAGGCCACCTCCTCAAGGAGGAGGAGTACACCATCCAGATGGCCACCTGCTCCCGCTGCGGCACCCCCTTGGAGTACGCCATCTTCCCCCAGTGGTGGCTGTCCATGAAGCCCCTGGCGGAAAAGGTCATCCGCGGCCTGGAGCGGGATGAGATCGCCTTTGTTCCCGAGCGCTGGAAAAAGGTCAACCTGGACTGGCTGAGAAACGTGCGGGACTGGAACATCTCCCGCCAGCTTTGGTGGGGGCACCAGATCCCCGCCTGGTACTGCCAGGATTGCGGTGCCGTTAACGTCCCCCGCCCTGAGCGCTACCTGGAAGACCCCAGCACCTGCGAAACCTGCGGAAGCCCTAACCTCCAGCGGGACGAGGACGTATTTGACACCTGGTTTTCCTCGGCCCTCTGGCCCCTTTCCACCCTGGGCTGGCCGGAGGAGACGGAGGACCTCAAGGCCTTCTATCCGGGCGATGTCCTGGTGACGGGCTACGACATCCTTTTCCTCTGGGTGAGCCGGATGGAGGTATCCGGTTACCACTTCCGGGGGGAACGGCCCTTTAAGACCGTGCTCCTCCACGGCCTAGTGCTGGATGAAAAGGGCCAGAAGATGTCCAAGTCCAAGGGGAACGTGATAGACCCCTTGGAGATGGTGGAGCGCTATGGGGCCGATGCCCTGCGCTTCGCCCTCACCTACCTGGCCACGGGGGGCCAGGACATCCGGCTGGACCTCCGGTGGCTGGAGATGGCCAGGAACTTCGCCAACAAGCTCTACAATGCCGCCCGTTTCGTCCTCCTAAGCCGGGAATCGTTCCAAGGGCAAACCGACACCCCTACCCTGGCGGACCGTTGGATGCGAAGCCGCCTAGGCCGGGGTGTGCGGGAGATCACCGCCCTTTACGAGGGCCTGGACCTGGCCCAGGCGGCCCGGGAGGTGTACGAGCTGGTCTGGAGCGAGTTCTGCGATTGGTACCTGGAGGCCAGCAAACCGGCCCTTAAGGCAGGGAATGCCTTTACCTTACGCACCCTCGAGGAAACCCTCGCCACCCTCCTCAAGCTTCTCCATCCCATCATGCCCTTCCTCACCAGCGAGCTCTACCAGGCCCTTACGGGCAAGGAGGAGCTGGCCCTGGAGGCCTGGCCCCAGGCTGAGGCCACGGACCAGGAGGCCGAGGCCCGGTTTGAAGCCCTGAAACAGGCGGTGACCGCGGTGCGGGCCCTAAAGGCCGAAGCCGGGCTTCCCTTGGCCCAGGAGGTGCGGGTGTTCGTGGAAGGAGAGGCCGCACCCCTTTGGGATAACCTAGAGGTGTTCCGCTTTCTATCCCGGGCTGAGCTCCTGGAAAACCGTCCTGGGAAAGCCCTGGTGAAGGCCATGCCTAAGGTGACGGTGCGCATGCCCCTAGAAGGCCTCTTGGATGTGGAGGAGTGGAAGCGCCGGCAGGAAAAGCGCCTGCAAGAACTCCTTGCCCTGACGGAAAGGAGCCAGAAAAAGCTTGACGCCCCGGGGTTCCGGGAAAAGGCTCCCAGGGAGGTGGTGGAGGCGGAAGAGGCAAGGCTTAGGGAAAACCTGGCCCAGATGGAGCGGATCCGGGAAGCCCTCAGCCAAATAGGGTGAGCCGGGGATCCCGGGCTTCCCCAGGGGCCTCGGCCACCGCCTCGGCCAGGCGCAGGTTTAGGGTCACGAAGGGAAAGCTTTCCAGCGGCTCCAGGTCCAGGATGGGCTTATTGGGGGTAAGGGCGTAAAGCTTGGCCTCGAGGAGGGTTTGGAAGGGTATGGCCTGGGAAAGGAGATGGAAAAGCCGCACCCTCTAAGGAAGCATCGCCCGCAAGGGGTTTATACACCCTTCACCCCCTCTTCAGAGGGAAGCCTCTCCCCCACCGCCCAGTAGGCCAAAAGGGCCTCGCTGAAAAGGGGGGCGTGCTCTCTACCGTAGGCGAAGAGGAGCCTCTGCACCACTAGGGCCCTGAGCCGATCCTCTGGGGTTTCCAGGATGGGCCAGGCGGCAAGCCGCCTCTGGGTGGCCTCTCCTAAGGCCACGTAAACGGGGGACTTCTCCACGGGAAAAGGCGGCAGGCCTAGCCAAAGGGAGGCCTCCTCGGGGGGCAGCAAACGGAACCCCGCCTTTTTTGCGTACTCCAGCCCCTCGAGGTTATCCTCGGGCACATAAACCCCTTCCCCCGCCTGGGCCCGGGTCAAGGCCTTCCGCAAGGGGATGGGATAGGCAAAGGGGGGTATCCCGCCTTCCAGATCCCCCGGCTCCCGGAAGTCCAAGGCTTGGGCTTCATAGGACAGGGTGCCGTTCCAGCGGTTTTCCAGGAGGGACACCGCCGCCTCCAGTTCAGGGGGCAGGGAATCCACCCGCTCCCCCATGCGCCAGGCCACCACCCTAACCCCCTGCAGGCGGAAGGCGAGGTGCTTCCCCTCCCCCAGGGAGCGGGCCTCCTCCGGGGAGCCTTGGAGGAGGAAGAGGGGCTCGGGATTCCCTTCCCCAAAGGGCTCTAAGGCTAACAAGGCCTGGTAAAGGTCCGGAAGGGACGCCAAAGGGGGCAAAAGCCCTACAAGAGGCACTTCCCGCACGGGGTCGGGAAAGGAGGCGGCAAAGGCCTCAATCCGTTTCCTAAAGGCAGGGAAGCGGGCCTCGTCCAAGGCAAACCCGGCGGCTTCCCGGTGGCCGCCAAAGCGCAGGAGGAGGTCCTCGGCACTCCTTAGGGCCTCCACGGCGCTGAGGGGCGGAAGGCTCCGCACCGTGCCCTTCCCCTTGGCCACGATGAAGACGGGGCGCAAGGTGGCCTCGAGGATACGGCTGGCCACGATGCCCATCACCCCCGGGTGGCCCTCGGGGTCGTGGAGGACAACGGCCTTGGCCTGGGGGTCCGCCTGGGGGAGGAGCCTTCTGAGCATCTCCTCCTCTAAGGCCTGGCGGCGGGCGTTCAGCCGATGGAGTTCCTCCACCAAGCCCCTGGCCTCCTCCTCATCCTCGGTGAGGAGAAGACTGAGGGCCTTCTCCGCCTCCCCCAGGCGGCTTGCCGCATTGATGCGGGGAGCGATGCGGAAGGCCACCTCCACCGCTTTCCCCGTGTAGCCCACGCTTTCCGCCAACAGGCGAAGCCCAAGGATGGAGGACTCCCTCAGGCGGGCAAGCCCTTCCCGCACCAAAGCCCGGTTCCACCCCCAAAGGGGGGCCACGTCGGCGATGGTGCCCACCGCCGCCAGATCGGCGTACTCCAGGGGTGGGGGCAGGCCCAACCTTTCATGGAGCGCCCAAAGGAGCAAAAAGGCCACCCCCGCTCCCGTGGGGTGCTCCTTAAGGTCCGGGGTGTAGGCGGGATGGAGGATCAGGCCCGGAGGAGGGGTATCGCGGGGCGTGTGGTGGTCGGTCACCAGAACCTCCACCCCGTTTTCCACAAGCTCCCGAAGCTCGGCGTGGTTGGCGATACCGCAGTCCACCGTCAGGAAAACGTCCGCCGCTTCCCGGTGCTCCGGTATACGGGCGGGATGAATGCCATACCCCTCCTCGAGGCGATGGGGGATGAAGGGGTGGACCTCCGCCCCCAAGGCCCTGAGGCCCCGCACCAGGATGGCGGTTCCCGTCAGCCCGTCGGCGTCGTAGTCCCCATGGACACGAATACGCTTTTTCTCCTTTAGCGCCCCCAGGAGAAGCTCCACCGCCTCCGACAGGCCCCGCAGGGGAAGAAGGCCCAAGCTGGGTTGCAGGTCCTCCGGCCGGCGCACGCCCCGGTGCCAGTAGACGGAGGCGGCCTCAGGCCCCACCCCCAAAGCCCCCATCAACTCCCGCCACTCCCTCACAGGCGGCAGGGGAAGAAGATGCCAGCGCACCCGATCCCTCATACCACTAGGCCTCCTTCCTCTAACCCCGCAGCGCGGGGACGGCTATACCTCTTCCCGATCGGGGATTTTGGGAATCTCCTCTATGCGTTCCCGCTTTAAGGCGTTGATCTCCCCCTGAAGCCGCCGCACCTCCCTTAGAAGGGCGCGCCTCTCCCCCACGCCCCCTAGCCAAAGGGCAAGGGCATAAACCCCCCCCACCAACACGCCCAGGGCATAGGCCCCCGGAAGGAGATAGTAAAGGGGCCAGGGTCCCCAGGGCGTGGGCACCTCCAGGAAGGGAAAGGCCAGGTACAGGTAAAGCCCCGCGCCCGCCACCCCCAAGGTGGCCAGAAGGAAAACCCAGTTCGCCAGCTTCATGGCCTTAGATTACCCCTTCCTTGTAGTCGGTTAGGCGCACCCGCCCCTCGTAGAGGGCTTTGCCCAAAAGGGCGCCTTCCACCCCGAGGCGCTTTAGGTCTAAAAGGTCCTCCGGGCCCGCAATGCCCCCGCCCGCAATGAGCTCGTGGGGCCAAGCCTCCCGTACCCGGGCCACCACCTCCAGGTCCAGGCCCTTCAGCGTCCCATCCCGCCGCACATCGGTGTAGATCACCGTGTGCACCCCCATGGCTTCCCAACGCCTAAGGAGGTCCAGGGCGGAAAGGGAGGCCGCCTCCAGCCAACCCGAGACCACCACCTCGAGGCCCCGGGCATCCAAGGCCACCACCAACCTGGCAGGACCCACCGCCTCCAGCATGGCCTGCAAAAGGGCAGGGTCCTTTACCGCCACCGTACCCACCACCACCCGGGAAGCGCCCAGGGCGAGAATCTCCCGCAAGGCCTCCAAGGATCGGATTCCACCCCCCACTTGGAAGGGGATACGGAGGGCTTCGGCAATGCGGCGAAGGGCCTCGAGGTTATCCCCCCTCCCCAGGGCCCGGTCCAGGTCCACCAGGTGGAGAAGCCTAGCCCCTTCCTCCTGCCAGCGCAAGGCGGCGGCCACCGGGTCCCCGTACTGGGTCTCTCGTTCAGGGTCCCCCTCGTAGAGGCGCACCGCCTTGCCCCCCTTCAGGTCCACGGCGGGAATCAGCAGCATGGGGCTATCCTACCAGCGCCCTTAGGGCTTCCTCCAAGCTGGGGCTTCGCATCAGGCTGGTGCCGATGAGAACGGCATCAAAAAGCCCTTCCAAAGCCTTCAGCTCCGCCTTGCGGGAATACCCCGACTCCGCCACCAAAACCCCACTAAACCCCCTCCTCCGGGCTAAACGGCCGAGCCTCGGGGCCGTGGCCAGGTCAATCTCCAAGGTGGTGAGGTTGCGGTTGTTGATGCCCACGATACTGGCCCCCGCCTCGAGGGCCAGCTCCAGCTCCTCTTCCGTGTGCACCTCCACCAGGGCCTCCAGGCCAAGCCGCCTGGCCTCCTCCAGGTAGACCCCGGTGAGCTCCCGCAAAAGGGCCACGATGAGTAGCACGGCGCTTGCCCCATAGGCCCGGGCCTCCTCCAGCATGAAGGGGTCCACCACGAAGTCCTTGCGCAGGAGGGGTAGGTCCACCGCCTGGCGGACCCTAAGAAGGTCCTCGAGGCTACCCCCAAAGCGGTGGGGCTCCGTAAGGACGCTGATGGCCCTAGCCCCACCCCGGGCGTAGGCCTGGGCCGCCTCGGCGGGGTCTATCTCCCTAATGGCTCCTTGCGAAGGGCTCGCCTTCTTCACCTCGGCGATGACGGAAAGCCCTGGCTGGAGAAGGGCCTCACGGAAGGAGGGCAGGGTTTCGGGAAAAGGGGGAAGGGGGCGGGGCACCACCTCCTCGGCCCGCCTGCGGGCGATGGCCCCCAGTACCCCACCCATGCGATCCACATCCGGCCGCATACCGACCACTATAGAGTATAGATAAGGGATGCGCGGTGTGGCCTTGGCCCTGGGGGGCGGCGGTGTCCGCGGGTACGCCCACCTGGGAGTGCTGGCGGTGTTGGAGGAGGCCAGAATCCCCATCCGGGGGCTCGCGGGAAGCTCTGCGGGCGCCTTGGCCGCTGCCGCCTATGCCTTTGGCCACAAGGACCCCTGGAAGGTGCACGAGGCCATCTTGGACCAGGAGATCGCCGGGCTCCGGCAAGGGGGTAACCTCCGTACCCTGGCCAGGCTT
>NZ_CALLUR010000126.1:0-4133 GCF_938010445.1 uncultured Thermus sp. | reverse complement strand
TACCAGGAGTTCCACATCCTCGAGGCTGGCTCCCCGGGGCCCAAAGCCGGTGGAGGTCTTCAGGAAGTCGGCCCCACCCCGGATGGCGGCCTCGGCCAGGGCTTCTAAAGCCTTGGGGGTGAAGTGGCCTGTTTCCAGAATCACCTTAAGGACGGCACCCGGCACCGCTTGGCGGACGGCGCGGACTTCTTCCTCTACATAGGCGTAGTCCTGGGCCAGGGCCCGGCCCAGGTGGATCACCATGTCCACCTCATGGGCTCCCTGGGCGAAGGCTATGGCCGCCTCGAGGGCCTTGACCTCCTGGGTTTGGTAGCCCAAGGGGAAGCCCACCACGGTCACCAAGCGAAAGGGGGCATGGGGGTAACGCTCCCGCACCAAGGGGACGTAGGACGGGGGGATACAGAGGCCGAAAAACCCGTATTCCAGGGCTTCTTCCGCCACCTTTAGGATCGCTTCGGGGGTGGCGGTGGGTTGTAGAAGGGTGTGGTCAATGTGGGCGGCCAGGTCCATACCCTGCCATCATACGCAAAGGGTGTGATAGGATGAAAAGAGGCCCCTTGGTGGGGCTTTTTTTGAGGTCAAGATGCTGGCTGTGGGAATCGTCGGTCTACCCAACGTGGGCAAATCCACCCTCTTCAACGCCCTCACCCGGGCAAG
Organism: uncultured Thermus sp.; assembly: GCF_938010445.1. Taxonomy (NCBI): domain Bacteria; kingdom Thermotogati; phylum Deinococcota; class Deinococci; order Thermales; family Thermaceae; genus Thermus; species uncultured Thermus sp. The sequence continues at coordinate 3,476 of NZ_CALLUR010000126.1, read as the reverse complement.
GGCGTTGGCGGCCAACTACCCCTTCGCCACCATTGACAAGAACGTGGGGGTGGTGGCCTTGGAGGACCCAAGGCTTTACGCCTTGCAGAGGGTGTTTGCCAAGGGCGATAGGCTGCCTCCCGTGATCCCCACCCATGTGGAGTTTGTGGACATCGCTGGGTTGGTGAAGGGTGCCCATAGGGGGGAAGGCCTTGGCAACCAGTTCCTGGCCCACATCCGCGAGGTGGCGGCCATCGCCCACGTGCTTCGCTGCTTTCCCGATCCCGATGTGGTGCACGTGATGGGCCGGGTGGATCCCCTGGGGGATGCCGAGGTGGTGGAAACCGAACTCCTTTTGGCTGACCTCGCCACCTGGGAAAGGCGCCTTGAACGGCTGCGGAAGGAGGCCCGAGCCAACCGGGACCTGGCTCCTGTCCTCGAGGTGGCGGAGGCCCTTTACGCCCACCTGCAGGAGGGGAAGCCCGCCCGCACCTTCCTGGGAAACGGGCAGGAGGGGGAGGATACCGAGCTCCGCCGCCTGCTCAGGGAAACCCCTCTCCTCACCGCCAAGCCGGTGATCTATGTGGCCAATGTGGGCGAAGAGGATCTGCCCGAAGGTGAGGGTAACCCCCATGTCCGGGCGGTCCGGGAAAAGGCCATGGCCGAGGGGGCGGAGGTGGTGGTGGTCTCGGCCCGTCTGGAGGCGGAACTGGCCGAGCTTTCTCCGGAGGAGGGGCAGGAGCTTCTCGCCGCCTATGGCTTGAGGGAAAGCGGCCTGCAACGCCTGGCCCAGGCGGGGTATAGGGCGCTTGGCCTCATCACCTTCTTCACCGCCGGGGAGAAGGAGGTGCGGGCCTGGACGGTGCGCCGCGGGACCAAGGCCCCCGAGGCGGCGGGGGAGATCCACTCCGACATGGAGAAGGGCTTCATCCGGGCTGAGGTCATCCCTTGGGAAAAGCTGGTGGAGGCTGGGGGATGGGCCAGGGCTAAGGAGAGGGGCTGGGTGCGCCTCGAGGGCAAGGATTACTTGGTGCAGGATGGGGATGTCCTCTACATTCTCTTTAACGTGTGAGGGGGGTTTGACGGGAAAGGCCCGTTGCCCTACAATCTGGATGGCTTTGCCCCTTGGGGCAAGCGCCTGAATGCTGGGGCGTCGTCTAATGGCAGGACAGCGGACTTTGGATCCGCCGGTCGTGGTTCGAGTCCACGCGCCCCAGCCAAATCTTTTCATATCCTTTTCGCACCCCTTGGATAGACTGGCCCCGTGGCGACGGATTATCCGGGGCTTCTCCTATTAAGCCGCAACGAAGCCCTGCGGGCCTATGTGGACCTGGTGCTGTCCGAGAAGGGCATCCCTGTTCGCCACTTTGACCTGGCCCGGGAAGGGCTCTTTTGGCTATTGGACCACACGCCCCGGTATGTGCTTTTAGACCAGGACCTGGACGTGGACCCCTTTGCCGTGGCTGCCCGCATCCGGCATGTGCGCCGGCTTAAGGAGGTGCCCTTGGCGGTGCTCATAGAGCCCAACGAGAGGCTCAGGACCACCGCGGAGGTGGTGCGGGTGAGGGCCATAGAAAAACCCCTCACCCGGGACAAGCTCTTCGGCTTTTTGGGTTTGGGGTAGGCCCATGTAAACTGAGGGGCGTGCGGGTGCTCCGCTTCCTGTTCCTCTTGCTGGCCGGCCTTTTCCTGGGAGCAGGCGTGGCCTTGGGGTATTTGGCCTATGCCTATACCCGCGACCTCCCTGACCTCTCCCAGTTTGACCGCTTGCGCCTCACCGCCACTTCTACCCTTTATGCCCGGGACGGCACCCCTCTGGCCCAGATCGCCAGCGTGGAGGAGGGGCGGGCCATCCACCGGAGCCTGGTGCGGCTTACCGAGGTTTCCCCGGCAGCGGTGGCGGCCGTGGTCTTTTCGGAGGACCGCCGCTACTTCCAGCACTACGGCGTGGATTTCGTGCGCCTGTTTGGGGCCCTTTATGCCATCCTTCGCGGGGATCTCCAGGGAGGAAGCACCATCACCACCCAGGTGATCAAAAACACCCTGCTCAAGGAGCTGGCCCAGGCCCGTTCCCTGGAGCGGAAGTTCAAGGAATGGGCCTTGGCCCTGGAGCTGGAGAGGCGCTACACCAAGGAGGAGATCCTGGAGATGTACCTCAACGTGGTGCCCTGGGGGGGTAACGCCGTGGGCATCAAGGGGGCAGCGGAAGCCTATTTTGGGAAGGATCCGGCGGCCTTGACCCTGGCGGAGGGCCTCTACCTGGCCTCCCTGATCCCGGCTCCCAACGCCCGTTACCAAGACCTGAAGGGGGTGCGGGAGCGGATGCGCCTCCTTTTGAACCAGATGGTGGCCGAGGGCTGGGTGAGTCCGCAGGGGGCCGAGGCCGCTTGGCGGGAGCCCTTGGCGCCCAAGGGGTGGGAGGTGCGCTACGACGGGGAGGGAAACCTTCTGGAAGCCAGGCTGGTGGATCCCGAGGACCGCATCCTCAGGCAGCTGGACTACCGGATGGCCCCCCACTTTGTCCTCGAGGTGCGCCGCTTCCTCGAGGCCCGTTTCGGGAAGGAAAAGGTCTACAGCGAGGGGGGGCTGAAGGTGTACACCACCTTGGACCCAGCCATGCAACGGGCGGCGGAGGCCGCCGCCCAGGGGGCCAGGTTGCCGGAGGGGGCGGAGCTGGCCATCGTGGGACTGGACCCCGAAACGGGGGAGGTTCTGGCCCTGGTAGGGGGAGTGCGGCGGGAAGGGGACGAGTACAACCGGGCCACCCGGGCCCTGCGCAACCCAGGGAGTGCGGTGAAACCCTTTGTCTACGCCACCGCCTTTGAAGAGGGTTGGACCCAGGCCAGCTTGGTTCCCGACCGCCCCCTGGAGTTCCCCGACCCCAGCCAGAAGGGAGGGGTATGGCGGCCCAAGAACTTCTCCGGTACCTTCCTTAACCGGGAGGTTACGGTGCGCTATGCCCTGGACCTCTCCCTCAACCTGCCCGCCATCTATACCGCCCAGGCCATTGGGGTGGAGAAGGTAGCCAAGAAGCTTTCCCAGGCGGGGTTTGCCGTCAAGTACCCCACCCTGGCCATAGCCATTGGGGGCGCCTCCATCACCCCGGTGGACCTGGCGGCAGCCTACGCTGCCTTCGCCAACGGAGGGTATCGGGTGACCCCCATCTACGTGAAGCGGGTGGAGGACGCCCAGGGGCAGGTGCTTTACCAAGCCTTTCCGGAACGGCGCCGCCTTTTTGACCCCCAGGTGGCCTACCAAGGGTGGGACCTCTTGAAGGGATACGTGTACGACCTGGGGGAGAAGGGCCTGGCCAAGGGGGCCCGTATCCCCGGCCGGGTGGTGGGGGGGAAGACGGGGACCACCAACGAGGCCCGCGACCTCTGGTTTGCTGGGGTGACCCGGGGGCTTTCTGCGGTGGTCTGGGTGGGCCGCGACGATAACAAGCCCCTGCGCATGGGGGGGAGGGAGCCTTCCAGCTCCGTGGTCAACCCCCCCAT
>NZ_CALLUR010000125.1:0-13769 GCF_938010445.1 uncultured Thermus sp. | reverse complement strand
GGGTGGGCGTGGGGAGCCCGGCCCAGGTCCTCGGCGCTGGCCTTGAAGAAGATGGCCAGGGCGGCCTCGGCCAAAACGTCCCCCACCCGGGCCCCGATCCCATGCACCCCCAGGATGCGGTCGGTCTTGGCGTGGGCCAGGACCTTGACCAACCCCTCCGTCTCCCCCATGGCCCGGGCCCGGCCCGAGGCGGAATAGGGGAAACGGCCCACCTTATAGGGGATCCCCTTGGCCTTGAGCTCCTCCTCCGTGTACCCCACCCCCGCCACCTCCGGGTGGGTGTAGACCACGCTGGGGATGGCCTGGTAGTCCAGGTGGGCAAAACCCTTCGCCATGTGCTCCACCGCGGCCATCCCCTCCTCGCTGGCCTTGTGGGCCAGCATGGGCCCCCGCACCACGTCCCCAACGGCGTAGATGTGGGGGACGGCGGTCCTCAGGTGCTGGTCCACGGGGATCCGGCCCTTCTCGTCGGTGGCGAGGCCTGCCCTTTCCAGGTCCAGGCCCTCGGTGTAGGGCCTGCGGCCCACGGCGAGGAGCACCCGGTCCGCCTCCAGGACCTCCCCCCCACTAAGCTCCACCCGGGCCCCCTTCCCCTCAGGGCGCACCGCCTCCACCTTCACCCCGGTGCGGATATCCAGCCCCTGCTTCCGGAAGATTCTCTCCGCCGCCCGGGAGACCTCGGCGTCCATGGTGGGGAGGATGCGGTCCAGGTACTCCAGGACCGTCACCTCGGCCCCCAGGCGGTGCCAGACCACCCCAAGCTCCAGGCCGATCACCCCACCCCCCACCACGATGAGGCGGCCCGGCACCTCGGGGAAGGCCAGGGCCTCGGTGGAGGTCACCACCCGCTCCCCATCCACCTCCGCCCAGGGGGGGATGAGGGGAGCGCTCCCCGTGGCGATGAGGAGGTAGCGGGCGGATAGCTCCTCCTTCGTTTCCTCCACCAGGACCTTGCGATCCGAAAGGAAGCGGGCCCTTCCCAGATGGCGGGCGATGCCGTTTTTCTTGAAGAGGAACGCAATCCCTTGGGTGTTGGCCTGCACCACCTGGTCCTTGTGGGCCAGAAGGGCTGGGAGGTCCACCTCGAGGCCCTGCACCCTGGCCCCGATGAGGCCCTTTTTCACCTCGTAGATGCGTTCCGTGGTCTCCAGGAGGGCCTTGGAAGGGATGCACCCCACCCTCAGGCAGGTGCCCCCCAGGGCCTTCTCCTTCTCCACCACCCCCACCCTCATCCCCAGCTGGGCGGCCCGGATGGCGGCCACATACCCCCCAGGCCCCGCCCCGATGACCAACAGGTCGTAGGCGCCCATGCTAGACCTCCAGAAGAAGGCGCACGGGGTTTTCCACCAGCTCCTTGACCCGCCTCAGGAAGGTGACCGCCTCCCGGCCGTCCACCAGGCGGTGGTCGTAGGAAAGGGCCAGGTACATCATGGGCCGGACCACCACCTGCCCCTCCCGGGCCACGGGCCTTTCCTGGATGGCGTGCATGCCCAGGATGCCCACCTGGGGCGGGTTGAGGAGGGGGGTGGAGTTGAGGGAGCCGTAGACCCCGCCGTTGGTGATGGTGAAGGTGCCCCCCATGAGCTCCTCGGGCTTCAGCTTCTTGGTGCGGGCCCTCTCGGCGAAGTCGGCGATCTGGCGCTCGATCTCCGCGAAGGAAAGCCGGTCGGCGTCCCGCAGAACCGGGACCACCAGCCCCTCCCCGCCCCCCACGGCCACGCCGATGTCGTAGTAGCGGTGGTAGAGGATGGCGTTATCCCGGATTTCCGCGTTGAGCTCGGGGATCTCCTTCAGGGCCTGGACCACCGCCTTCACGAAGAAGCTCATGAAACCCAGCTTCACCCCATGCTTTTTCTGGAAGGCCTCCCCCAGCTCCTTCCTTAAGGCGATGATGGCGGACATGTCCGCCTCGTTGAAGGTGGTGAGCATGGCGGTGGTCTGCCGCACCATGAGCAGCCTTTCCGCAATACGGCGGCGCAAGGGGCTCATGGGCACCGCCTCGCTCACCCGCCAGGGCCGATCGGCAGGAGGTTGGACGGGAGGGGGTGCGGGCTCAGGCCTCCGGGAGGGCACCTCCTGGGGTGGGGCTTGCCTGGCCCTCTCCTCCAGGTAGCGCTCCACGTCCTCCTTGAGGACGCGTCCGCCCAGGCCCGTGCCCACCACCTCCCCCGGGGATACCCCCGCTTCCCTTAGGACCCGCTCGGCCGCGGGCATGACCAGGGGTTCTTGGGGTTCTGGGGCGGTGGCAGGCCGAGGCTCCGGGGCCGCCGCCCCTGCCCCCAGGGCCTCGAGGAGGGCGATGGCCTCCCCCACCTTGGCGGTCTCCCCGGTACCCTTTAGGACCTTGACCAGGGTACCCGGGAACGGGGCGGGTAGCTCCAGGGTGGCCTTGTCGGTGATGAGCTCCACCAGGGGTTCGTCCTGGGCGAAGCTTTCCCCTTCCTTCTTCAGCCAAGCGCCGATCTCCACTTCCACAATGGACTCGCCCACGGAGGGCACGTTCAGTTCCTGCACCGTCCACCTCCTCACTGGAAGGCTTCCTCAAGAAGCGCTTCCTGCTCCTGCTTGTGCACCTTGGAGGAACCCACCGCGGGGCTTGGGGACTCGGGCCGGGCCACCACGCTGAAGGGATGGCCGTAGATCTCCCCGCAAAAACGGGCGGAGAGGTACCACCAGGCCCCCTGGTTCACGGGTTCCTCCTGGACATAGACTACCGGGGTTTTCCCTGGGTAAAAGCCCAGGGCCTCCTTGAGCTCGGCCTCGGGGAAGGGGTAGAGGAGCTCCAACCGGATGAGGGCCACGTCCTCCGCCCCCACCTCCCTGCGCTTCTGCACCAGGTCGTAGTAGACCTTTCCCGAGGTGAGAAGGACCTTCCTCGCCCCCTTGACCCTTTCCGGGATCACCTTCTGGAAACGCCCCTGGGCAAGCTCCTCCAGGCTGGAGACCACCTCGGGGTGGCGGAGGAGGCTTTTGGGGGTGAGGACGATAAGGGGCTTGCGGATGGGGCGCTTCACCTGGCGGCGGAGGAGGTGGAAGAACTGGGCCGGGGTGGTGGGGTAGGCCACCTGGAGGTTGTCCTTGGCCCCCAGCTGCAAGAAGCGCTCCAGCCGCGCGGAGGAATGCTCGGGGCCTTGGCCCTCGAGGCCATGGGGCAGGAGGAGGACCAGGCCGGAAAGCCGGTTCCACTTGGCCTCGGCGCTGGCCAGGAACTGGTCAATATAGACCTGGGCCACGTTGACGAAGTCCCCAAACTGGGCCTCCCATAGGACCAAGGCCTCGGGGTAGTCCAGGCTGTACCCGTACTCAAAGCCCAAGACCCCGGCCTCGGAGAGGGGGGAGTTGTGGATCTCCACCTCCGCCTGGCCCTCGGCCAGGTGCTGCAGGGGAATGTAGGGGCTGCCGGTGGCGTAGTCGTAAAGGGCGGCGTGGCGCTGGGTAAAGGTGCCCCTCAGGGCATCCTGGCCCGTAAGGCGCACCCTATGCCCCTCCACGGCCACGGAGGCCAAGGCCAAGGCCTCGGCCGCCGCCCAGTCCAGGGGACGTTTCTCCTCGGCCATTTCCCTCCTGGCCTCCAGGAAGCGCTTCAGCTTGGGATGCACCTGGAAGCCCTCGGGCACGGCGCTTAGGCGAAGGAGAAGCTCTTTTAGCGCCTCCTTGGACACCCCGGTTTCCACCTCGGGCACCGCGGAATCGGGCCCCCCCAGGTACCCCTGCCAGATCCCGGAAAGCCCGTGGGGCACCACGGGGCCTGGCTCCGCCTTGACCCGGGCGAACTCGCCCTCCAGCCTGGCCAGATAGGCCTCTTCCCAGGCCTTAAGCTCCCCTTCCCCCACCACCCCTTCGGCGAGAAGCCTTTCCCCATAGACCTTCCAGGGCTCGGGCTTCTTGCTGATGAGGGTGTACATGGGGGCTTGGGTAAAGGTGGGCTCGTCGGTTTCGTTGTGCCCCCGGCGGCGGTAGCCCACCAGGTCCAGGACCACGTCCTTGGCGTAGCGCTGGCGGTACTCCAAGGCCAGGCCCAGGACGAACCAGAGCTCGTCCAGGGCCTCGGCGTTCACGTGGAAGACGGGGACCCCCAGCATCTTGGCGATGTCCGTGGGGTAGCGGCAGGAGGTGTACTCCTCGGGCAGGGTGGTGAAGCCCAGCTGGTTGTTGGCCACGATGTGGAGGGTTCCCCCCACCCGGTAGCCGGGAAGCCGGGAGAGGTTAAGGGTTTCCTGGACGATGCCCTCCCCGATGAAGGCCGAGTCCCCGTGGACCAGGATGGCCAGGCCCCTTTTCCGCTCCCGGTCCCCGAAGCGGTCCTGCTTGGCCCGAAGCCTTCCCAGGGTCACGGGGTTCACGAACTCCAGGTGGCTGGGGTTGAAGTTGAGGGAGACGTGCACCTTGCCGTGGGGGGTGGTGAGGTCGTTGGAGAAGCCCAGGTGGTACTTCACATCCCCCGAGTAGCCTTCGGGGAAGATCTCCTCAAACTCGCGGAAGATGCGCTCAAGGGGTTTGCCCACCACGTGGGCCAGGACGTTGAGCCGCCCCCGGTGGGCCATGCCCAGGACCACCTCCCTAACCCCGTGGCGGGCGGATTCCTCCACCGCCTCCAGGAGAAGGGGGACCAGGCTCTCCAGGCCCTCGAGGCTAAAGGTTTTGGCCCCCAGGTACTTGCGTTGCAGGAAGGCCTCAAAGAGGCTGGCCTGCATCAGGCGCTCCAGGATGCGCCGGCGCACCTCTTTGGGGGGGGTGGGCCAAGGGTTCTCAATCCGGGAAAGAAGCCAGGCACGCTCCTCGGGTTCCACGTGGGCAAGCTCAAAGCCCACCGGGCCCAGGTAGATGGCCTCCAGCCTCTCCCAGAGGCTTCCCAGGGTGGCCGCCCCGAACCCTGGGGGAAGGGGCCTGGGAAGGTCCGAAGGGGAAAGGCCATGGGCCTCGAGGGTGAGTTCCTTGGGCCTTGGCCGCTCCCTTCCCAAGGGGTCTATGCGGGCCGCCAGGTGGCCCAGCTCCCGATAGGCCTGGACCAGGCGCTCCACCCGGAGGAGGAAGGCCGGGTCCACCTCTAAAGGAGGCGTGGCTCGTCGGCCATCCTCCAGGGTCTCCCTTCGGGCCTCCTCCAGGGTGAGGGCGGAGAAGTAGCGCCGCCACTCCTCCGGCAGGGAAAGGGGGTCCTCCAGATAGGCCCGGTAGAGGGCCTCCAGGTAGCCTTGGCTTTCCAGCGTGAGCTCCATCCTACCTCCTAAAAGGGGCTTACGCCCCTCTCTACGCTACACCAAAAGCCGGTGTAGGCGTCCCGGGACCGCTACAATGGGGCCATGGTCCTGAAGGAAAAACGGGAGAACGTCCTCCTCCTCACCCTGAACCGGCCGGAAAAGCTGAACGCCCTCACCGGTGCCCTGCTGGACGAACTCCACCAGGCCCTAAAGGAGGCCCAGGAGGACCCCGGAATCCGGGCCCTCCTCCTCACCGGCGCGGGGCGGGCCTTCTCCGCCGGGCAGGACCTGGGGGAGTTTGGGGAAGGCAAGCCCGACTACGAGGCCCACCTCCGCCGCTACAACCGGGTGGTGGAGGCCATGGCCGGCCTGGAAAAACCCCTGGTGGTGGCGGTGAACGGGCCGGCCGCGGGGGCGGGCCTGAGCCTGGCCCTCTGGGGGGACCTGCGCCTGGCTTCCCAGGAGGCCACCTTCACCACCGCCTTCGTGCGCATCGGCCTGGTGCCGGACTCGGGGATGAGCTTCCTCCTCCCCCGGCTGGTGGGGCTCGCCAAGGCCCAGGAACTCCTCCTGCTCTCTCCCAGGCTTTCCGCCCAGGAGGCCATGGCCCTGGGCCTGGTGCACCGGGTGGTGCCGGGGGAAAGGCTGATGGAGGAAGCCCTGGCCCTGGCCCAGGAGCTTTCCCAAGGGCCCACCCGGGCCTACGCCCTCACCAAGAAGCTCCTTCTGGAAACCTATCGGCTTTCCCTCACGGAGGCCTTGGCCCTCGAGGCCATCCTCCAAGGGGAAGCGGGCCGCACCCAGGACCACGAGGAAGGGGTAAGGGCCTTCCGGGAAAAGCGAACGCCTAGGTTTTCCGGCCGATGATCCGCTACCTGAAGGGCACGGTCGTGCAAAAGGGGGAGGGGGGCTTCCTCCTCCTGGTGGGGGGGGTGGGGTTTTGGGTGCAGGCCCCCGAAACCTTCCTCCACACCCTAAAGGAAGGCCAGGAGGTGGCGGTCCACACCCACCTGCAAACCCGGGAGGAGGGCCTTTTCCTCTATGGCTTCCCCGATGAGGAAAGCCTCCTCCTCTTTGAGCTTCTCCTTTCCGTGAGCGGGGTGGGGCCCAAGGTGGCCCTCTCCCTCCTCTCCGCCCTCACCCCCAGGCTTTTGGCCCAGGCCCTGGCCCAGGGGGACCTGCGCCTCCTCACCGCGGCCAGCGGGGTGGGTAAGCGGCTTGCCGAGCGCATCGCCCTAGAACTTAAGGGTAAGGTGCCGCCCCAGCTCCAGACCGGGGAGAAGGTGGAAAGCCAAAGGGCGGAGGAGGCCATCCTGGCCCTCACCGCCTTGGGGTTCAAGGAGGGCCAGGCCCGGAGCGTGGTCCTGGACCTCCTGGCGCAAAGGCCCCAGGCCCAGGCCCAGGAGCTCATCAAGGAGGCCCTGAAGCGGCTCCGTTAGCCCTAAAGCTCATCCAAGGCTTCCCTGGGGGTGCGGCGGGCGGCCAGGTAACCGCCCTCCCGCAGGACCCGGGGGAAAAGGGCCTCAAAGGACCCCTCCAGGGCCAGGAGGTTTTCCCCCTGGAAGACCTTCACCCCTGCGGGCGGGGTTCCCTCCAGGCCAAAGGGGAAAAGGGCCAAAAAGCCGTCCCCTGGCTCCCCTTCGCCTCGGTCCAGGTAAAGGGCCACGGGCTCTACAAACCCCATGAGCCGGGTGCGGTTTAGCTCCCGCCTTAAGGCCTGGAGGGCCTTGGGATGGGAGGCCCCTTGCCAAAGGAGGAAATCGGCCTCGGCGGAAAGGCCCACCAGGCTGTAGACGGCCAGGAACCCTTCCCGTTCTTGCCAGCGGAGCAAAAGCTCCGCGAACTCCTCCTTCAGGTGCTCCTGCACCTCGGCCTCCAGGCGGCGAAACTCCGGCAACACCCGGAAAAGCCCCATGGACCAGAGGACCGGCATCACTCCACCCCTAAAAACCGGGCCAGGGCCTCCGGGGAAAGGTACTGGCCCACGTAGAAGGGCCCAAACTCCCCAAAGCGGGCGGAAACCTCATCAAAGCGCATCTCGTACACGATCTTCTTGAACTGGATGGGGTCTTGGCTGAAGAGGTCCACCCCCCATTCCCAGTCGTCCAGGCCCTGGCTGCCGCTGATCACCTGCAGGACCTTCCCCTGGTACTTGCGCCCCGTTTCCCCGTGGGCCTTCATGAGCTCGGCCCGCTCCTTGGCGGGGAGCAGGTACCAGTTGTCCTGCCCCTCTCGCCTTTTGTTCATGGGGTAAAAGCAGACATACCCCTCCTTGGGCACCCTGGGGGTGAGCCGGGGTTTGACGTAAGGGGCCTCGGGGTCCAGGGGGCCGGTTTGGCTTCCCAGCTCCACCACCGAGTAAAACCCGTAGGCGGGGCTTAGGTAATGGGCGAAAAGGCTCCGGTTGAGCCTGGCCTCCACCTGCAAAAGGGCCTCCAAATCCTCCCTGAGGTTCAGGAAGAGGAGGTCGGCCTTGTGGGTAACCACCTGGTACACGCCAAAGGACCCCTTCCCTTCCGCCTCCACCGCCTCCCACTCCTTCAGGATCCCTAAAAGCTCCGCCCAGGCGGTCCGCCTCTCCTCCTCTGAGGCGGAGAACCAGGCGGGGTAGTCCAGGTGGCGGAAGTCGTGGAGGATATGCCAGCCCTCGAGGGTAAAGGTGGGCTCCGGTACGTGTCCTCCCATGCCCCCAATATACCCTTGGGATATACTCCCCACATGGTGGCCCTACACCTAGCCCTGGCCCTCCTCCTGGCCTGGCTTTTGGGCCGCTATGGGGCCAAGCTCTTGAACGCCTTAGGGCGCCTAACCCCCACGGGGCGGGATGACCGCTTCTTCCAGGCCCTGGGTTTCCTTTGGTGGGGGGTGGTGGTCCTGCTGGCCCTAAGCTACCTGGCCCATACCCTTTCCTGGCCCTTAGAGCCCTTGGCCTCCTGGGGGAAGGCCCTGGTGGGGTGGCTGGGAAGCCGGGGCTTGGCCATTTTGGCGGTGGCGGGCCTCACCTTTGCCGCCTACCGGCTCATCCCCCTCCTTCTGGCCCAGCTTCCTGAGGCCGAAGGGGAGCTGACCCGGGAAACGGTGCGGCGCAAAACCCTGAGGGTGGTGGCGGAGTCGGTGCTTAGGATCACCGTCCTGGTCCTGGGGGGGCTCTTCCTGCTTTCCAACCTGGGCTTCAACGTCACCGCCCTCCTGGCGGGGGCCGGGGTGGTGGGCCTAGCGGTGAGCTTCGCCGCCCAGAACCTGGTCCGGGACTTTATTAACGGGTTTTTCATCCTCTTGGAGGATCAGTATGGGGTGGGGGACATCGTCCAGATCGGCGGGCTAGGAGGACGGGTGGAGCGCTTTAACCTGCGGATCACCGTGCTCCGCGACCTGGAGGGCCGGGTCCACTTCATCCCCAACTCCGAGGTGCGCCAGGTGACGGTCCTCACCCAGGAGTGGAGCCGGGCGGTGGTGGACGTGGGCGTGGCCTACAAAGAGGATCTGGACCGGGTTCTGGAGGTCTTCCGGGACGAGGTGGTCCGCTTCCACCAAGACCCAGAGTGGCAGGACCGCTTCACCGAGCCCCCTGAGGTCCTGGGGGTGCAGAACCTGGACCAAAGCGCCGTGGTCATCCGGGTCCTCTTCAGCACCAAGCCCGCGGAGCAGTGGGCCGTGGCCCGGGAGTTCCGCCGCCGCATCAAAAACCGCCTGGACCGGGAGGGCATAGAGATCCCCTACCCCCACCAGAAGCTCTACTTCGGCGAACCCCTTAGGCTGGAGAAGGGAGCGTAAGGATGCCGGACGTGTACGGAACCCTCCTAAAGGCCATCCATCCCCACCTGGGCGCCCGGGCCGAGACAGTGTTGGCGGAGGGGCTAAAGCGCCTGGGCAAACGGCCTTCCGAGCTCACCCCGGCGGATGGGGCCCACCTCTTGAAGGGCTTGGTGTACCGCGAGCTCCAGGCCCGTATGCGCCCGGAGGAGGCCAGGCGGTTGGTGGAGGGGGTGCTGGCCCAGATAGAAGGCCAAGGGACTAGGCTGGCCAAACTGGAACAGGGCTTGAAGCGCTTTGGGCTTTACGTGGACTGGCCGGAGGTGGCCCGGCTACGGGCCTTGGTCAACCGCCTGCGCCAGGCCCCGGACCCCGGGCTTTTGGCGGAGGGGGAGGAGCTCTTAGAGGCCCTGGAGGAGAAGTGGGAGGAGGCCCTCCTGCGCCAGGCCCAGGACCTGGCCCACCTGGAGGAAGCCCTGGAAAGGGTGCGCCATCTGGGAGGGCCCAAGGTGCGGCGGCTGGAGAGCCTGGTGGAAACCATTCGCCAGGCCCAGGGGGAGGGGATCCTGGCCCAGGCGGAGGTGGAGCGGGCCCGGAGCCTGGCCCTGGAGCTGCGGAAGTTCCTGGAGTCCAGCGCCGTCAAGGCCCCCACCCTGCCGGAGATCGTCTTTGAAACCCAGGAGACCCCCCCGGAAACCCCTTCCTCCCACCCCACCGACGTCTTCCTCACCGTGGAGGAAGCCTCCCAGCTGGAAGGGGAGCTCATTGTGGACCTCGAGGCCCTATCCCAGGAGGCCAGCCAGCGGATCCTGGCCCTGGAGGTGGAGGAGGAGAAGCGCAGGCTGGAGGAACTCCTGAGCCGTTATGCGCCCCTGGTGGAAAGGGCCACGGTAAGCCCCCTTCTCGCCGAGGTCCAGGCCCTATTGGATGCGGGCACCCCCGTGGGGGAGAAGCTAAAGGCCCTGGAGGAAGCCTTCCAGGAGGCCGAGAGAAACCTGCGGGCGGAAAAGCGGGCCCGGCTGATCCAGCTGGAGGAGGCCCTGCGCCTCCTTTCCCTTCCCGAGGAGGCCAAGCTCCCCCTGCAACGGGCCCTGCAGCTGGCGGAGGAAACCCTGGAGGAGGGCGGCTACCCCGACCTCCTGCCCCTGGAGGGGGAGCTTAGGCGCCTGGAGGCGGAGGCCCGGCGCAAGGCGGAGGAGGAGAAGCGCCTCCTCCAGGAGAAAGAGGCCCTGGTGGAGGAGCTAAAGGAGAAGGGTGAGGCCTTCCGCCCGCTTCTGGAAGAACTGCAGGCGCTCCCCCCGGAGGCCCTTCCTCAAAGGCTTTCCGAGGTGCGGGCCCGGTACGCCGAGCTCCTCAAGGCCCAAGGGGAGGAGGCCGCCCTAAGGGCTAAGCTAGAGGAGGCACAAAAGGCCCTGGAGGCCCTCAAATCCGAGGCCCTGGCCCTGGGCCTGAAGGAGAAGGTGGCAGAGGCAGAAACCCTCCTGGCCCAGGGAGGCCTTCCCGATCTGGGAGCCCTGCAAAAGAGCCTGGAGGAAGCCAAGGCCCAGGCCCGGCAGGAGGCCCTTTTGGAACTGGGCCGCCTCCAGGCCCTGGCGGAACGCTTCCGCGGCTTCGGAGGAGAGGGGGTCTTGCGGGCCATCGCCGAGGAAAAGGGCAAGCCCCTCCCCGACCCCACCCCCATCGCCCGGGCCCTGGAGGCCTTAAAGCGGCGGATGGAGGCCAAGCGGGAGGAGCTCACCACCCGCCTCACCGCCTTCTTCCAAAGCTACGCCCGCGTGGAGGGCTTCCGAAGCGAGACCAGCCGCCGCCTGAAGGCTCTTCTTCCGGTGCTGAAAAGCGCCCAGGAAAAGCTTCCCCGCCTAGGACCCCAAGGCCTCCTCCAGGTGGAGAAGACCCTGGGCCAGGCGGAGGCCCTTCTCCGGGAGCTGGAAAAGGAGCGGGAAGCCGCCAAGGCCGTGCTCCAGGAGATTAAGGGCGAGGACCTGGAGGCCCTCCTGGGGGTCTTTGACCAAGGCCGGGCCCCCACCCAGGCAAGCGCCCTAAGGAAGGAGGCATCCCCAGCCGAAGGCCAGGATGACCTCTCCCCCTTGCGCCTTCCCGGGGTGGAGGTGCTGGGCTACCTGGGGGAGGCCTTGCCCTTGCCCAGGGAACCCCTGGAGGCCTTAGTCCGGGCCCTGGACCAGCTGGATAAAAGCCTGGGCCAGACCCGGGGGCCTGCGGCCATCCTCCTGGGGGAGAAGGCCCTGGTCCTGGCCCCGCGCAAAAGCCGCACCCTGGTGGCCTTGCTGGAAAGGTCCAGCCTTTCCGCCTTCCTCCTGGAGCTCGCCTCCTGAGGGTGCTACACTGAAGAATAGTGGTAACCGCTTCGGCCCTTTGGGAAAGACTTGAACCCCTTCTAGACTACCTCCCAGCGGGGGAACGGGAAAAGGTGCGGGAGGCCTACCTCTTCGCCGAGGAGGCCCACCGGGGCCAGCTGCGAAAGAGCGGGGAGCCCTACATCACCCACCCGGTGGCGGTGGCGGAGATCCTGGCCTCCTTGCGCATGGATGCGGACACCGTGGCCGCAGGCCTCCTCCACGACACCCTGGAGGACTGCGGGGTGGCCCCCGAGGAGCTGGAAAGGCGCTTTGGCCCCGGGGTGCGCAAGCTGGTGGAGGGGGAGACCAAGGTCAGCAAGCTCTACAAGCTGGCCAACCTCGAGGGGGAGGAGAAACGGGCCGAGGACCTCCGCCAGATGTTCATCGCCATGGCGGAGGACGTGCGCATCATCATCGTGAAGCTGGCGGACCGCCTCCACAACCTACGCACCCTGGAGCACATGCCCCCCGAGAAGCAAAGGCGCATCGCCCAGGAAACCTTGGAGATCTACGCCCCCCTGGCCCACCGCCTGGGGATGGGGCAGCTGAAATGGGAGCTGGAGGACCTCTCCTTCCGCTACCTCCACCCCGAGGCCTACCACGCCCTTCTCTCCCGCATCCAGGAAACCCAGGAGGCCCGGGAGCGCATCGTCCAGAAGGCCATGGCCGCCCTGGAGGAAACCTTGCGCAAGGACGAGCTCCTCCAGGCCCAGCTGCAAGGCTTTGAGGTCACGGGCCGGCCCAAGCACCTCTACTCCATCTGGAAGAAGATGGAGCGGGAGGGGAAGGCCCTGGAGCAGATCTACGACCTCCTGGCGGTGCGGGTGATCCTGGACCCCAAGCCCGCCCCCACGGAGGAGGGTAGGGCCTTAAGGGAAAAGCAGGTTTGCTACCACGTCCTGGGCCTGGTCCACGCCCTTTGGCAACCCATCCCGGGACGGGTTAAGGACTACATCGCCGTGCCCAAGCCCAACGGCTACCAGTCCCTCCACACCACGGTCATCGCCCTGGAGGGGCTCCCCTTGGAGGTGCAGATCCGCACCCAAAAGATGCACCGCGTGGCCGAGTACGGGATCGCCGCCCACTGGCTCTACAAGGAAGGCCTCACCGATCCCGAGGAGCTGAAGAGGCGGGTTTCCTGGCTGAAAAGCATCCAGGAGTGGCAGCAGGAGTTCAGCAGCTCCCGGGAGTTCGTGGAGGCGGTAACCCGGGACCTCCTGGGGGGCAGGGTCTTCGTCTTCACCCCCAAGGGGCGGATCATCAACCTGCCCAAGGGGGCCACCCCTGTGGACTTCGCCTACCACATCCACACCGAGGTGGGCCACCACATGGTGGGGGCCAAGGTGAACGGGCGGATCGTTCCCCTCTCCTACGAGCTACAAAACGGGGAAATCGTGGAGATCCTCACCAGCAAAAGCGCCCACCCCTCCAAGGACTGGCTGGAGTTCGCCAAGACCCGTAGCGCCAAGAGCAAGATCCGCCAGTACTTCCGCACCCAGGAGCGCCAGGAAACCTTGGAGCGGGGACAGAACCTCTTGGAGCGCTACCTGAAGCGCCGCGGCCTCCCCAAGCCCAGCGACAGCCAGCTGGAGGAGGCCGCCAAAAAGCTGGGCATCGCCCCCTCCCCCGAGGAGCTTTACCTGGCCTTGGCCCTGAACCGCATCACCCCCAAACAGGTGGCGGAGAAGCTTTACCCCAAGGCCCTCCTGAAACCGGAAAAACCCAAGGCCATCCCCAAGAACGAATGGGGGATCCGCCTGGAGCAGGACCTCCAGGCCCCCATCCGCCTGGCCTCCTGCTGCGAGCCCATGAAGGGGGACGCCATCCTGGGCTTCGTCACCCGGGGCCGGGGGGTCACCGTCCACCGGGCGGACTGCCCCAACCTGCGCCGCATCCTCCAGGGACCGGAGGCCGACCGGGTCCTCGGGGCCTACTGGGAGGGGGTGGGGGGCAAGGTGGCCACCCTCGAGGTCCTGGCCCAGGACCGCACCGGCCTCCTGAGGGACGTGATGCAGGTGGTGGCCGAAGCCGGCAAAAGCGCCCTAGGCTCGGAGACGCGGATTCTCGGCCCCATGGCCCGCATCCGCCTCCGCCTCATCGTGCAGGATGGGGAACGGGAAGCCCTGGCCCAGGCCCTAAGGGGCGTGAGAAGCGTGCAGGAGGTGCGCTGGGTCTAGAGGAGCCGCACCCAAACCTCCCGCATCCTGGGCCCGTCAAACTCCGCCAGGAACACCTGTTGCCAGCGGCCAAGCCTAAGCCTCCCCCCTTCCGCGGGAAGGAGGAGGTGGACCCCGGTGAGGAGGCTTTTCAGGTGGGCGTGGGAGTTCCCCTCCCCATGCCGGTCCTTGGGGTGGACCCTGGGGGCAAGCTCCTCGAGGCGGGCCAAGAGGTCGTGGGCCACATCGGGGTCCGCTCCCTCCTGCACGGTAAGGGCGCAGGTGGTGTGGGGAACGAAGAGGTA
>NZ_CALLUR010000124.1:0-17080 GCF_938010445.1 uncultured Thermus sp. | reverse complement strand
GAAGCCATGACTGGCCTTTCCGCCGAGGTGCTGCGGCAGTGGGAGAGGCGGTACGGCTTCCCCAAGCCGGAAAGGACCCCGGGCGGCCACCGCCTGTACCGGCCAGAGGAGGTGGAGGCCCTTTTGCTGATCCGCCGCTGGCTGGAGGAGGGGGCCTCCCCCCAGGCGGCCATCCGGCGCTACCTGGCCCAGGAGTCCAGACCTGAGGGGCTTCCCCAGGAGCTCCTCCACGCCCTTTTGCAGGCGGACCTCTCCTGGGCCGAGGCCCTTTTCCGCCGGGGAGTTAAGCTCCTGGGGCCAGAAGGGGCCTTGAGGGACTTCCTGGTGCCCGTGCCTAAGGAGGTGGGGGAGGGTTGGCACCGGGGGGAGGTGAACGTGGCCCAGGAGCACCTGGCCACCCAGTTCCTCCGCTCTAGGCTCCAGGAGCTTTTGGACCTGGCGGGGTATCCCCGGGGCGCACCCCTTTTGGTCACCACGCCCCCGGGGGAGCGGCACGAGCTGGGGGCCATGTTGGCGGCCTACCACCTCAGGCGGCGGGGATTTCCCGCCCTGTACTTGGGGCCCGATACCCCCCTCCCTGACCTCAAGGGTCTGGCGCAAGAGCTTAGGGCGCAGGCGGTGGTGCTTTCGTGCCTGCTTCCGGAGACCCTTAAGTCCCTTCCCGAGGGAGCCCTCGAGGATTTGGCCCCCCTGGTTTTGCTGGGCGGGCCGGGAGCGAATCCCGAGGAGGCTGGACGGCTGGGAGCCCGGTATGTGCAGGACCTGGAGGCCTTGCCCCAGGTGTTGGAGGAGGCAGCATGAAGCGGTTCAATCGTAAGGAGACGGTGTTTTTGGCCGGGGATCGGGCGGACACCCTGTACCGTCTGCAGTCGGGGCTGGTGCGCATTGTGGAGCTTCTTCCCGATGGGCGCACCCTCACCTTGCGGCACGTCCTTCCCGGGGACTACTTTGGCGAGGAGGCCCTGGAAGGCAAGCGTTACCGGTACGCCGCGGAGGCCATGACGGAGGCCGTGGTGGAGGGGTTGGATCCCAAGGGGATGAACCACGAGGCCCTCCACCAAGTAGCCCGCAACCTGGCCCGGCAGATGCGGCGGGTACAGGCCTACGAGGCCCACCTACAGTCGGGGGAGCTCAGGGCCCGCATTGCCCGCTACCTTCTCTTTTTGGCGGATACCCCGGCCTCCTTCCGCGATGAGCACGGTCTGTACGTGACCGTTTCCCACGAGGAGATCGCCGATGCCACCGCCTCCACGCGGGAGTCCGTTTCCAAGATCCTCTCGGACCTGCGGCACGAGGGGCTCATCACCACCGCGTATCGCAAGGTCTACCTCCTAAACCTGCAGGCCCTGGAAAGGGAGGCCCAGGGGGTCCTCGAGGCGGCCTAGATGCGGGTCCTGGTGGTGGGGGGTACAGGGTTTGTGGGCCGCCACCTGGTGGCCCTCCTCCTGCAAAGGGGCCATACCCCCCTGGTCCTCTCCCGCACCCCCCGGCACCTTCCCCCGGGGGCGGTCCACCTCCCGGGGGACATCACCCGGGAGGTGCCGGACCTGGGAGGGGTGGAGGCCGGCATCTACCTGGCGGGGATCATCCGGGAAAGGGGCCAGACCTTCCACCAGGTTCATGTGGAGGGGGTAAGGAACCTCCTGCAAGGTCTAGAGCGAGCTGGGGTGAAGCGGGTTCTCCACATGTCGGCCCTAGGGGCCAGGCGGGGGACGGGTAGCCGCTACTACGAAACCAAGGCCGAGGCGGAGGAGCTGGTGCGGGAAAGCGGCCTAAGCTACGCCATCTTCCGCCCGAGCCTGATCTTCGGTCCAGGGGATGAGTTCTTCGGCCAGGTGCTTAGGGGCCTCATCTGTGGGCCCTGGCCCTTTGTGCCCCTGATTGGGGATGGCCGCTTCCCCTTCCGCCCCGTGTACGTGGGGGATGTGGCCGAGGCCTTCGCCCAGGCCTTGGAAAGGGGCCTCGAGGGCACCTTTGACCTGGTGGGGCCGAAGGAGTACACCTTCCGCGAGCTCCTGGAGCTTTGCCAGGGGATTCTGGGGCGGAAAAAGCCCTTCCTTTCCGTACCCCTGTGGCTTACGGACCTAGCCGTACCCCTTCTATCCCGCCTGCCTTTTGCCCCCCTCACCCGGGACCAGTACCTGATGCTGAAGGAGGGGAACACCGCCCCCTTTCCTGAGGCCTTAAGGGACCTCCTTCCGGCCCCTAAGGCCCTGGAGGAGGTCTTACCCACCTACCTCAGGTGCTCGGGAGCCCTTCCCTCCTAGCCTCGTTTTCCAAGCGGCAGGCGGGGCGTATCCGTACCCCAAGGGCCGTGCCCAGGAGGGCGAAGAGGCCCCAGAGGGGACCGTGGAGGCTGAAGGAGGCCGTGCCCCCCAGGTAGGCCCCGATGTTGCAACCCCCGGCCAGCCGGGCCCCGTAGCCCATAAGTACCCCGCCCAGGAAGACCCCCAGGTGGGTGGTCCAGGGCACCTGGCGAAGGTCCCGAAGCCTAAAGGTTCCACCCAAGGCCGCTCCCAGGAAAGCCCCCAGGAAGATCCCGAAGTTGGTGACGCTGGTGGGGTCCTGAAGGATGCTCTGCTGGAGCTTCTCGGCGAAGGCCGGGTTGTGGAAAAGGGCCCAGTCCAGAACCGGTATACCCAATCCTTGGGCGAGCTTTCCCCCCCAAAGGGCGAAGGCCGCCGTTACCCCCCAGGGTCGGCCCAAAAGGAGGAGGATGAGGAGGCTCCCCAGGGCTAGAACCGCCGCACCCCCCACCAGGCTCCAGGGGCCGAAGAGGGGGTGGGTGGCTTCCCTCTGCCAAAGGGGTACCACCTGGCCCGTGCGCCTTTTTTCCACCCAGGAAACCAGGAGGTAGAGGAAGGCCAAAAGGCCGATCCAGAGGAAAAGGCCCATGTAGGGGGAGGGAAACCAGGTGAGGGCGCTACCTGGGTTCCAGGCGGGCAGGGCCTGCCAGTAGGGAAGCAGGTAGACCCCCAGCAAAGAGCCCACCATAAAGCCCAGGAGAACCAAGATGCCACGCGTGTCCCCGCTTCCCGTGTGGTAGAGGGTACCGGAGGCGCAGCCATCCCCCAACTGCATACCGATACCAAAGAGAAAGGCCCCCACCGCCAGGGCCACCCCCAAGGGTACCAGGAAGCCCTGTACCGCCTGGCCAAAGGCCTCCCCCCGAACCAGGAAGGGGAAGAAGAGGAGGCTTGTGAGGGCAAAGAGGAGGAAGTGGGCCCGTAATAACCTGCTTTCCCCTGTGAGGAGGAAGCGGCGGAACCCCGAGGCGAAGCCGAACTTGGCGTGGAAGAGGGCTAGGCCTAGGAGAATGGCTACCCAGAAGGCCAGGACCAGCCTAGAGCCGGAGGCCAGCCAAACGGCGTAGGAAAGGCCTAGGGCGGGTAGGAGAAAAAGGCCCAGGTACAGGGGTTGGGTGGGTTGGGTGCGGTTCATGCTATTCATGGTACCCATGAGCCTATAAAAGTCAAGGGTATATGATCCGGGCCAAACGTAAGGGGCCTGGAATCCTCTTCCAGGCCCGCAACACGGAAGCCCTTAGAAGGCGAAGTCCTCCAGGTACCAGCGCTCCGTCTTCTTGTGCTCCTCCTTGGGGTCCATCTTCCCGGCATAGGCCAACATGACCAACATCTTCCTGCCGGGTACGATCTCCACGTCCGTGGCCTCTCCAGTCTTCAGCTTGCGGCTGAACTCCACCACCCAGGTATCGTTCTCATAGGTGGCCGCAGCGGCCAAGATGGAGTTTTTACCGCCCTCTTTTTCGTCGGCCACAGGGGCTCCTGTCCGCTTGGTCTGGTACATATCCAGGGCCACCAGCTTGCCCCCGTCCATGTAGAAAATGTATTGGTCGCCCCCCTTCTTCTTGTCGGTCTTTTCCGACAAGAAGCCGATGCCAATCCAGCCCTTGCTCTTGCCCTCGAGGGCCAGGTAGAGGGTATCCCCTACGACGCTCCAGTAGAGGGTAATGCCGCTTTTCTCGTGCTTATAGGTTTTGGCGTACTCCCCGCTTGCAATCCTTCCATCCACCTTGGGAGCCTGGGCTCCCGCCACGCCTAGGGCCAACACCAAAAGCCAGATCCATCGTCTCATCTTCCCATCACCTCCTTAGTCCTTTATGGTGATCCCCACCACGAAGGCTACCGCGCCCACGTGGGTATGGGCCAAAGCTGCTAAAACCGGCCGGCTTCCCTTGAAGGCCTCGAGGAAACCGGAAAGGCTCCAGAGGCTTACCTCGGCATCCTGGGCGTTCCAAACCAGGTGGTAGTAAGCCCCTACGGCCCCGGTGAGCACGCTCACCAGCATCCAAAGCAGGAAGGGATAGCGCACCCACTTGCCCCGGTGGAGGAACATGAGAAGGGTCAGGGGAAATCCCACCAGGGAAACAAAGAAGGGAATTCGGCTCTGCCAGCTATCCGTCCAGTGGTCCAAAACCCAGTGCTCCATGCCGTAGAAGACAAAACCCACCATGGCGATGAGAAGAAAGGCGGAGCGAAGAAACTCCAGAAGCCTTTCCTCCTCGGTTTTGGCTTTGATCAAGGCTTCTACCATATCCCCCTCCTACCTGGCCCGGTAGATGGCCAGAAGCCCGGTCACCCCCATATGGGTGAAGGCCATGGCCGCCAGCACCGGGCGGCTTCCTGCCATAGCTTGCATGGCGGCTTCAAAGTTCCAAGCCACCTCGCCTTCAAAGTTCCAAAGCAGGTGAAAGTAGGCCCCCAAGACCCCTGTGAACACCGAGGCCCACATGGTAAGGATGAAGGCCCAGCGCACCCAGGGAGTACTACGGTCAAAGAGCATCCACAGGGTGAAGACAAAGCCGGGGATAGCGACAAAGAAAGGGATCTTGCTCTGCCAACTTTCCGTCCAGTGGTCCAGAAGCAGAAGCTCCACCGGATACATCACCCATCCCACCAGGCATAGGAGGAGCATGACCAGGCGGATGAACTCCAAAGCCCATTGGGTTGTGGTGTTTGCGCTTCTAAAGGCGGGTATCATCCTTCACCTCCTTAAAGGTTATCCTAAGTGGCCCAGGAAGGATGTCCCCCGGGAGCAACCCCGGGGGACATTCCTAGACGGGAATCAGGTTAACCCGCGTTTCGTAGAAGACCACGCTCCCTCCCACCACGTCGGTGAGGGCCATGTCCTTGAGGTAGGGGTCCAGGCGCATGGCGGCGTTGGCGTGAATGCCCTTGGCCCGCCTGGGGTCTCCTTTCACCACCTGGCCGTTGATCACGATGTCGCTGGCGCCATACGCCCAGTGGCCAAAGCCTAAGGGGAAGGCCACGCAACCGGGCCTAAGCCCCTGCACCACCTTGACCTTCCCCACCATAGGCTTCTTGCCGAAAGGCCCCAGATCCCATTCCCCTTTAGGGTTGGTGGCGGAGACCACCTTGACCAACTGGCCATCCCGTAGGCCAAGGCGTGCCGCATCCTGGGCGTTGACCAGGATCTCGTTCTCGGGTTTGATGGCCAGGAGCCAGTAGTTGCTGATGGTACGGCTCTTGGTCTGGAGGATGTTCCTGTGGGTGAGGAGGGTCAGGCCATATCCAGGGTCGCGGAGCTGGTTGCCCAAGACATCCTGGTAGGGGAGGAAGTAAGCGGGCAAGGGCCAGTAGGGCTTCCCCGTCATGGGGTGGAGGGATAGGGCCTGCTTTTCCAGGAAGAGGTTGACCTGCTTTCCGTAACGGTTGGCCACCAGGTCCCCTGGGGCGTAGGCCTTGTGGAACTCCTGGAAGCGCCCGCCCCGGTTCAGGAGGTAGACGGTGCGGCGGAAGAGGCTCTCGTCGCCGATGGCCTTGCGCCAGCGTTCCTCAGCAAAGACCGTGGGGGGAAGGTGGCGGCGGGCTTGGCGGAAGACCTCGAGCTCCTCCTCACTGGCCTCAGGAAGGGCATCGGACCCATCCGCTTTCTCCCCAAAGGCCAGATTAGCGGCCAGCTTCAGGTAGAAGTGGTCGGGGTGGGTGAAGGGCATGCCATTGGCGAACCCCTTTTCCCCGAAACCGGGCAAGCCTAGGTGCTCCGCCAAGGCCATGAGGAAGCTTTCCAGGGAGATGGGCATCTTTTCCCCGAAGACTTCCACTTCCTCGGGAATGGGGGCGATGGCGGGCTGCCGCACGGGCTGCACCTTCCAGATGATGGAGGGGTGGCTCCCGTGGAACTCCCAGCGTTCCAGGTAGGAGAGGTCGGGGATGATGTAGTCGGCGAAGAGGTAGGTGTCCCCCACCACGATGTCAAAGGCCACGATGAGGGGGATCTTGTCCGGGTCCAGCATGGCCTGGATTTGCTCGCTACCCCCGGGGAGGGCGTAGGCGGGAGAGCCCATGTAGTGGAAGAGGATCTTCACCGGATAGGGGTAGCCTTGGGCTGCGGAGGGCAGGATTTCCTGGTAGACGTCGGAGGCATGGGGATACCAGGGCCGCTTGGCGGGGAAGCCCGCAAAGAGGGTGGTGTCCTCATACTTGACCTCATGGCGGATGAGGCTAATGCCAAAGGGAGAGAGGGGCTTGGGATGAAGCTTGCCCATGGGGAAGGGACCGCCCGCCCTGCCCCCGGTGATGTCGTAGGTGCTGGCCTGGACAAACCCGCCTTGGTGGTCGATGTTGCCCAGGAGGGCGTTCACCGTGAACCAAGCCAGGGCGTTGTAGAAGCCGTTGGTGTGCTGGCTGGCCCCTCGGTGGACGTCCACTACGGCCTTCTTGCCATATTGGGCAAGTTTTTCTGCCAGGAAGCGGATGTCCTCCTCCTGTACCCCGGCGAAGGCTGCCCAGGTCCTCACCTGGTGGCGGAAGGCTTCCTCTTTGATCAGCTCGAGGGCGCTCTTCACCGGAATGCCGTTCAAGGTGGTGTTCACCCAGAGGTCGCCAAAGACCGGCTGGCCCTCGTCGTTGGGGTTGAAGGCCACGGGCCGGCCCTCCTGCAGGACCACAGGAGCGTCCAGCTCCACCTCCTTATCCCCCACCTTGGCCTTAGGCTTGGCAAGGCCCAGGTCGCTGGCCCTAAGAAGCCTTTCTGGCTTGCCGTCTTTGAGTTTCACCAGCCAGGTGGCGTTGGTCCAGCTGCTTTCACCCATGGCCTTGGCCGCGGCCCTATTGGCAGCGGAGAGGAACTTGCGGTCTATCTTGCCCCACTCCATCAGGAGCCGGATCACCCCCATGGCGATGGCGGCGTCGTGCCCGGGTTTAGGTGCGATCCAGCGGCTGGCACCCTTTACCGCCTTTTGCGCCCACGGGTCCACGATGGCGTATTCCAGTTCCCCCTTGCTGGTCCGTTCCGTGATCCAGCCCACCCTTAGGGGAGGGCCATAGTTTCCCTCAAAGACGTTGGCTCCCACGAACACCACGAAGCGGGCCTTGGACAGGTCCGCCTGCCAGTAGAACTTGGCCCCACCCGACCAGGAAAGCTTCCCGGTGGTATCAAAGGTGGGTTGTTCGCTCATGGCCTTGCCGGTGAAGTACAAGGAGCCCTGGCAGACGGTGGTGTGGCCGTGGAGGTTTACGGTACCGAAGCTTTGCGAGAAGAACCAGCGGATGAAGTCCGAGCGGCCTGCCTTGAGCCGGCCCCAGGCGAAGACCACCTGGTTGTTCTTGGGGCCGAGGTCGGGGTGATCGGGGTCAATGAGGGTGTGGAGATGCTCCTTGAAGTCCTCCTTGAACTTCTCCACCAGGGCCTTCTTCTTCTCCCGATCCTTTTCCGCCCAAATGGCCCTCACCGCCTGGGCCATCTGCTTCATGATCTCCGGGTCCCTGAGGGCCCAGAGGTCCTTAAGGCCAGGGTAGACCCGGTCATCCCCCAGGTGGGCAAAAAGTTTCCCACCTTCCACGATTTCCTTAACCGCTTGGTGGAAGGGAATCTCTTCCCACTTGCCGCTTCCCCTGGGGCCTGCCCGTTTGAGCACCTTGCGGATCCGGTAAGGATCGTAGGTGGTTTGGATGCCTGCCTGGCCCTTGGGGCAGAGGGCTCCATCCACCTTGGCCAGGGTGTGGATATCGGTGTTGAGGGGCAGATGGGGGCGGAAGGTCCAAGGGGAGAGGGGGTTGCCGTCAATCTTGCTGGCCACGCCCTCGTAGAGCTTCACCTTGATGGGGCAGCCGGTGTTGCACTGGAGGCAGGTAGAGTAGATGGTGTTTTCTGGAAGTTGGATCTCGTAGGCCTCCATGCCTTGGGCGCTTTGCTCCTGCAGCGCCAGGCCCACAGGTCCCAGCAGGGCGCCTGCGCTGGAAAGTTTCAAAAGCTCGCGCCGGGAAAGCTTTTCCATGCTCACCTCCTAAACCAGGTAGTAGACGCGGGGTTTGGTGCCCGCTTCTTCCTTTAGGCGCATCACGTTGGGTTTTCTGATAAGTTCGGAGACCAAGGAGGAAGGGTCCTCGAGGTCCCCAAAGTAGGTGGCCCGGCCGATACACGTGACCACGCACTGGGGTAGAAGGCCCCGCTCGATGCGGTGCAGGCAGAAGTGGCACTTGCGCACCTTGTCCATGGGGCCGGCCTCGTCATCCCGGTTGACCTTCTTCCCCCACTCGTATACGGGTAGCTCCTCGTAGGGCATCTGGCCTTGGCCCGGGGTGTTTTCCGTCCAATAGTAACCGTCGTCCTTATGGCGGGAGTCGTATGGGCAGGCGGGGATGCATTTTTCGCACCCTACGCAAAGCTCATAATCGATCTCCACGATGCCGTCCTTCCGCTTCCAGGTGGCGTTGTAGGGGCATGCGGGAACGCAAGGGGGCTCATCGCACTGCATGCAAGGTTGGGGCACAAAGCGGTAGGTGACGTTGGGGAAGGTGCCGATCTCTTCCTCGCTCACTGGCCGGTAGACCACCCCTGGCGGCAAGCGGTTTTCTGCCATACAGCTCACCGTGCAGGCGTGGCAGCCCACGCATTTCCGCAGGTCTATAACCATCCCCCAGCGGCGGTTGGGGTTTTTGAGGGCCCGCTCCAGCTCCTTTTGCATGCGAAGAAGGACGTCCTCCTCTTCGGGTGTAAGGGGTGTGGTTGGGGCCTGGGGAAGACCTTGGGCTAGGCCGGGTGCCACCATGGAGGCGAAGACAGCGCTGGCCATCTTGGCCAAAAAACGCCGCCGCTCCAGGGAAGCGTCCGGTCCTGCTCGCATTTCCTTATCCATCCTCCACCTCCTCTCGCCCTTACGCTAAGGCGGATGAGTTGGGCCAGGTAGCGGGGTATGGACGGACAACTCTGTCGGGTGGGTTTCCGACAGTCCTGGGGACATCTATACTCCCGGGCGCCCACTATCTTGGGAGTAGTGAGGCCAGCCTGGTTCGGGCTTGTTTCCTGTTGGGTTGCACGGGCCCCCGAACCTGGCCTCATACCCTTAACCTTCAGGAGGCGGAGGCGGGCGGGGCGGTGGCGGGGATGCGGTCACCTACGCAATCAGAGCCGTACCGGGTTTTCCCGCAGGGTTGGGATCGGGCTTTGGGCCTTACGGGTTTTTACAAGGTGGAGGCCCGTCGCAACCGAGCCGTAAACCCAAGGGCCAAAGGGGTTTTGCCATGAGGCTTAGCGTTCAGCTCCTACTCACTGTGCTCTTGGCCGCCACGGCCACCGGGGGGGTTCTCATCCTGGGGGGAGGGGCTTTCCTGTATGCCGAAGGAGAGAAGGCGCTTCGCCAGGAGGTGCGCCTCGGGGCCTGGAATCTGGCCACCTTGATAACAGACGTTCTGCTGCAAGGTGACGCCCTCGAGGTTCAGAAAAGGCTCCACTTTCTCCAGGAGCAGTACCCAGGTTTCGCTTACGCCTATGTCCTGGACTCTCAGGGAAGGGTGGTGGCCCACACCTTTAAGGATGGGGTTCCCGAAGCCTTGGCCCAAGTGGGCGGTGAAGGGGTATTGAGGTTAGGGGGGGAGGTGGTCTATCAATCGGAGGCTCCTGTCCAGGGGGGTGAGGCCGGTTGGGTGCGCCTGGGGTTGTACCAGGCTCCCTTGTGGGAGCAGGTGGGGCGGGTTGTGCGGACGGGCTTTTTTGGTCTTTTATGGGCGGTGGGCCTGGGGGTGGGCCTGGGGTACTTCCTCCTCACCCGGACCCTCGAGCCCCTTTACCAGATGGCGGAAGGCGCGGCCCGTTTGGGCCAGGGGGAGTGGGTCCGTTTTCCTGAGCCCAAGGGGGAACTGGGCCTTCTGGGCCGGGCCTTGAACCGTATGGTTGAGGAGGTAAAAAGGCGGCAACGGGAACTCACCCTCCTCAACCGGATCCTGGCGGAAAGCCATGCCCTTCGGGTGGAGGAGCTGGTGGACCGGGTCCTTTCCCTTTTGGTGCGGGAGTTGGCCTTCACCTGCGGGGAGTTTTGGCTGGAGGGGAGGGTGCTGAGGAGCCGGGGCCGCCCGGAGGCCTGCCCCGCGGGCGAGGCCGGGGGTTTGGCGGAGGAGGCCTTGCGGCGGGGGCAGGTGGTGGGTACAAAGGGCGCTTTGGCGGTGCCGGTGCCTCCCAGAGGAGCGTTGATCCTCTATGGAAGCCCCCAGGTGGAGCCTTGGCTGCAGGGTCTTCTGACTGCCCTTTCGGGTCCCCTTGCCACCGCTTTGGAGAATGCCCGCCTGTATGAGCTTTTGGAGGAGAAGGATAGGCAGCGGGCTGAGCTTTTGCGGGCCTGGCTGAGAACCCAGGAGGAGGAGCGGAAGCGTATCGCCCGGGAACTGCACGACGAGGTGGGCCAGGCCCTGACGGGGATTATCCTGGGCCTGGAGGGGCTCGCGGGGGAAAAGGCATCGGCTTTAAAGGAGCTGGCCCGTTATACTCTGGCTGAGGTGCGGCGGCTGGCCCTGGACCTCAGGCCCAGCGTTTTGGACCACCTGGGCCTCGAGGCAGCCTTGCGCCGGTATGTCCGGGAGTTTAGCGAGCGCACGGGTATTGAGGTGGACCTTTCCTTCCACTTGCGTAGGCCCTTATCCCAGGAGCTGGAGATCGTCATCTACCGGGTGGTGCAGGAGGCCCTCACCAACGTGGCCCGCCACTCTGGAAGCCCCAAGGCGGCGGTGGGGGTGTTGGAAATGGGCGGGGAGGTCCGGGTGTTTGTAGAGGATGAGGGGAAGGGTTTTGACCCCAAGGCGGTGGGCCTCGGTCATCAGGGCCTACTGGGCATGCGGGAGCGGGTGGAGCTGGTGGGGGGTAGGCTGATTCTGGAAAGCGCCCCCGGGGAGGGTACCCGCATCCAGGTACGGCTTCCCTTGGAGGTGGCGGCGTGATCCGGGTGGTGCTGGTGGAGGACCACGCGCTGGTGCGTTCAGGCATCCGCCATCTTTTGGAGGCTCGAGGGCCCATCCGTGTAGTGGGGGAGGCCAGTACGGGACAAGAAGCTTTGGCCCTTTTGGAAAGGGTGGAGGCGGATGTGGCCATTTTGGATGTCTCCCTTCCCGACTGCACGGGCATTGAGCTCTGCAGAACGATGCATCAACGTTTGCCCCAGCTCAAGCTTCTCGCTCTTTCCATGCACGAGGACCTGGAGTATGTGCGGGGATTCCTACAGGCGGGGGGCTACGGGTATGTGAGCAAGGCGGCGGTAGATAAGGAGCTTTTGGATGCCGTGTTGGCCGTGGCCCGGGGGGAGCGGTACCTTAACCCCAGCCTGGCCATGCGCCTGGCCATGGAGATGGTGCGGAAGGAGGAGGAGGAGGGAGCCCTTTCTCCCCGAGAGGAGGAGGTGCTCCGCCTCCTGGCCCAGGGGCTTTCCCATAAAGAGGTAGCGGAGCAACTCGGCATCTCAGAGAAAACCGTGGCCACCTACCGAGAGCGAGGCATGGAGAAGCTGGGGCTGAAAAGCCGAAGCGACCTCCTACGGTATGCGGTCAAAAGGGGTTGGTTACGGGGCCCGGCATAGGGGTGGCCCGGAGGAGGGCCAGGGCCCCAGGGGGCAGACCCTTCTCCTTGCCCTTGGCCTCCACCATCACGTGGGCGGGCCGGGGAAGGACTTGGAGGAGCCTTTGCCAGTCCTCCTCCTGCACCTGAAAGGCGTGGGCCCCCGGGCGCCTTTGGGGGTCCTGGCTGGAGAGGTGAACCTTGGGCGTCCCCTTCCAGGTGGCGAAGGCTAGCCTCAGCCCCTCCTCCAGGGAAAGCTGCCCCGGATTTAGGGCGTGGTGCAGGGTGTCCACCACCACCGGTACCCCCAGGGCCTCGGCCGCCCTCAGGACGTCCTCCACGCTCCAAAGGCGCTCGTCGTTCTCCAAGGCCAGGAAGCGGAGGACCTCGCTTTCCCCCTTGAGGTTCTCCACAAAGCGGCGCAAGGTGGCCTCAGGGTCCCCATAGGCTCCGCCTAGGTGGAGGACCAGTACCCCGTCTTGGGCCTGGAGGAGGTCTAGGACCTTGGCCGAGTAGCGGAGTTCCGCCAAGGAGCGGGCCACCACCTCGGGGCTTGGACTTCCGGGATTCACGTACTGGCCAGGGTGCAGGGAAAGGCGCTGGACTAGGGCCTTGGCCAAGCTTCCCAGCCGGGCGAGCTCCTCCCCATGAACCCTTTCCCAGTCGTAGGGAAAGCGAGGATGGGAGGCGAAGGGGATGAGGTGCTGTCCTATGCGGAACAGGCGGAAGCCCTCTTGGTGGTTCCAGCGCAGAATCCTCTCTAGGTCCTTTAGGTTCGCCGCCACCTTGGTCCGTACCTGGGCTTCCTCCAAGGAGGCCAGGCGCAGGGTGTGGTTGGTGCTGGCCCTGAGGGTTAGGTTCTCGCAAGGGTAGCCGAGGCCTATCATCGCCTTACCTGGGCTTGCAAGGAGACTTCCACCTCGTCCCGGACCTCCAGGAAGAGAAGACGGGGCCTTTCCAACCCCCACTCGGAGAAGCGGGTGCGAAAACCTCCGCGGAAGGTCCCGTTCTCAGGGCTTCCCTCCAGCACCCCCTCCAGGCGCACGGGAAGCCTCCTGCCGGCCATTTCCAAGTCCCCTTCCACGAGGAAGCGCGCTCCTTGATAGTAAGCCCGTTTTGGGTAGAGGCAGGCCTGGGGAAAAGCCTCCGCCTTGAGGATTTCCTTGGCCTTCTTGTCCCTCTCCCCATTGCCGGAATCCCAGGCCTTCTGTTCCAGGCAGACCTGGCCTGAGGCCTTATCCCCATCCCAAAGCACCACGCCCCGGGCCGTGGGGTTTTTCCCTTCCCAACTTCCCAAAGGGTAGTATCCCCGGTAGCGAACCTCCCCCGTGACCTGGTAGGGGGCCTGGGCCAGGGTGAGAAGGGGGAGGAGAAAGGGAATAAGCCGCCTCATGGCCTGAACCTCCAGGTTTCCCCTAAGGTGGCGTAGTCCCGAAACCCTAGGAAGAGGATGGGCCTCTGCTTGGCCCTGGGGCTACCCTCCACGTGGACCACGTCCCCTAGGAAGAGGGCGTGATCCCCTTCCAGGGGCCATTCCGCCACCTGCAGCTCAAAGGTGGCCAAGGCTTTTTCCGGCACCCAGGTGTGGGCCAGGTTCCTGGCCTTGCGTAAGGCTACCCCAAGCCTTTCCGCCTTTCGTACCTTGCGGCCGGAAAGGTAGCCGGATCGCACCACCCATTCCCGCTCCTCCCAAGGGAGGAAGGAAAGGGCCGCTTCCCCCAGTTCCCTCAGGAGGGTTAGGGTGTGGTTTCCCCGGTCCATGGCAAAGAGGATGCGGAAGGGTTTCTTGGAAACAGGGGTCCACCAGGCCAGGGGCATGAAGTTCTCCCCCACGCAAAGGAGGGCCAGCCGCATGGGGTAGAAGAAGGCGCGATAGGTGGCCATGGGCTATACCTCCAGAACCTCGGGGGGTGGCTCCCTCAGCACCCCTTCCACCACTTTTTGGGCGGCCTCCTCTGGGGTAAGGGCCCCCTTGGGCGGACCTCCCAGGGGAGCCCAAAGCCCTGTGGCCACCGCGGGAAGCCGGACCAAGACCAGCCGCACCCCTTCCCGTCTGAGCTCCTTTCGCGCCGCTTCCAGATACCACTCCAAAGCCCCTTTGGCGGCGGCGTAGGCGGCAAAGCCAGGCACCTGGACGTAGGTGGGATAGGCGCCGAAGAACACCGCCCTCCCCCCCTGCCGAAACCGGGCGTGTTTTAGCAAGAAGGCAGCGGAGAGGAAATGGGTTTGCAGCATGCGCTCAAGGAGGTCACGCCCCGTGTCGCGTACCGGGCTCCTGGCCGCAAGGCCCACGGCATGGAGGAGCATGTCCAGCTCCCCTGCCTCCGCCAACAGGGCCTGGGCCTCGAGCTCATCGGTAAGGTCTGCGGGTAAGGCCTTTCCCCCTACCCTTTCCGCCAAGGCCTGGAGTTCCCGGGCCTTCCGG
The DNA here is from genome assembly GCF_938010445.1 of uncultured Thermus sp. NCBI lineage: Bacteria > Thermotogati > Deinococcota > Deinococci > Thermales > Thermaceae > Thermus > uncultured Thermus sp. The sequence goes on along the minus strand of NZ_CALLUR010000124.1, from coordinate 2,853 downwards.
CCCGATAGGAGAAGCTCGTGGCCCTGAAGGGCCTGGGCGAGGCCTGTACCCAGCCCGCCCGTGGCGCCCAGGATGAGGATGCGCATGGCACCACCCTACCTCCTTTCCAAGTAGGCCTCTGTGGCCCAAAGAAAAAAGGGCCATGGGCCCTCCCAGGTGGATGGGGCCCATACCCTAGGCCGCCTTGGCCTCGGCTGTGAAGCCCTCCTCGAGGCTCTTGGAGCGAGCGATGGCGTAGACCAAAAGGCCGTAGATGGGCTTGGCCGTAAGGTCGGCTAAGCTGTAGCCCACCTGGATGGCCACCTCCTGGCCTGCCCCGCCCGGCAACCAGGTTCCCAGGGCATAGGCGATGGGGTAGAAGCCCCAGGACATCAGGAGGACCAAACGGGTGGCGCTGAGAAGCTCCAGTGTCCTTGGCCCATACTGCCCTTCCCTGATGGCCTGGGATAGCTCCACCCAGAGCACGTAGAGGATGTAGAAGAAGGGGATGGAGGAGAGGGCTCCCCAGAGGGTCCTGGGACCGGGTTCCGTGTTGACCTCGCCCACATACCCTAGGCCCAGCATGAGCACGGAGGCCACCACCAGCTTAAGCCCCAGGCTCCAGGTGCGGGCGGCGGAAAGCCCGAGCACCAGGATTAGCTCTAGGAGGAGCAGGGGTACCGTGAGCAGCCAGTCGGCGTAGCGGTAAAAGTCGTTGAAGGGCTTTCCGCTGAACTTGTAGACGCCGTCCACCAACTGGTAAGCTCCTACCCAGCTCTCAAAGATGCGCAGGTAGTGGTAGCCGGCGATGAGGCAGATCAGGGTGGAAAGGTACAGGGCGATGTGGTACTTGGGGGCCACATAGCTTCGGGCCAGGATGAAGAACACCGCCGCTGCCCCCATCGCCGCGATGGTCAGAGAGAGGGTGTTGAAGACCAACCAGTACTGTCCGTAAGAGAGATCCGGCTGAACCATCTTTTTCCTCCTTTCTGGGCCCACCCACCCGGGAGGTCTCACTTATAGGAGAGCACCCTGCCCCTAATCCGACCTTTCCCTAGACAACACTTGTACAAGAACTGTTTGGCTGCCCACACCCTGTCTCCTGGGAAGAGGTGCAATGGGAGAGGAGGTGAAAAATGCGCACAGGGTTGCTCCTCCCCCTGGTCTTTCTGCCCGAAGAATGGGCCCTTGGCCTACTCCTTGCCTCGGCCTTGGTGCTTGGCCTTCCCCATGGGGGGGCGGACATTCTAGTGGCCCTTAGGCTGGGCTGGCCCCTCGGTGGTTTTTTGGCCCTTTATCTCTCCCTTGCCGGGCTAGCCCTTGGGTCCCTCCTCCTCTTTCCCCCCCTGGGCTTGGTGGCCTTTTTGGTCCTGGCTCTCCTCCACTGGGGGCGGGTGGAGGGAAAGGGGCCCCTGGGCTACTGGCGTGCGGGCACGGTGCTCCTTTTCCCCTTTGCCTTTCACCGCGAGGATATCCTTCCCTTCCTTCACGCCTTTGCGGGAGGTTTCCTCCTTCCCCCGGCTTTGGCCGTGGTCCTTTGGGTCCTCCTGGCCCTATGGTCCTTTAGGGAGAGACCCCCTTGGCCCCAGGTGGCCGATACCTTGCTCCTTGCGGCGCTGGCCTTTTTTGCCCATCCCTACGCCCTTCTCGCGGGATACTTCCTCCTCCAGCATAGCTGGGATAGCCTCCGTCTGGTGGGCGTACGGGGTTGGGAGTGGCTCGGGGTCTATGGGGCCACCTTAGGGGGGATTCTCTTGGCCTGGGCCCTATACCCCCGTTTCCAGGATCCTCTGGCCGCCTATATGGCGGCGGTCTACGCCCTTACCCTGCCCCATGCCCTTACCATGGAGGCTTGGCTGAGACGGTTTCCGCCTCTTGCACAATCGCCCGTGCCAAATCGCTGAAGATGCGGGCATGGATAGGGTAAAGAGCCCACCAGTATAGGAAGCCGGTAAGGCCATGGGGCTCAAAGTAGGCGGTTTGGACCAAGCGGCCTCCATTTCTCTCCCCCAGGGCTTGCCACTCCAGCCAAGCCCTTCCGGGAAGGCGCATCTCGGCCCTTAGACGGAGGAGCCGCGGGGGTTCCACGGCCTCTACCCTCCAGAAGTCCACCGCATCTCCGGGTAAAAGAACCTGGGGATGGCGGCGTCCTCGGCGTAAGCCAGGTCCTCCGAGGAGCCGGTCCACTGCTCCCCTCAGGTGCCAAGCCCAGTTCCAGACCAGCCAGCCCCTTTCTCCGCCAAGTCCTGTAAATACCCGGAAAAGGAGCTCTGGACTGGCTTTCGTGGTAAGGACGCGAACTTCCCGGATGAGGCCTTCCCGGTCTTCCAAAAGGTGTTCCTTTCCGTGCAGAGCGCCGGACCAGCGGGTTTCTACCTCCCCCAACGCCGTGCGGCGCAGGGCCAGCTGCACTGCTTCGCGGTAAGAAAGGGGCTTAACCTCGGGAAAGATTTCTTGGGCCTTTCGGGTATCGGCCACCAAGGGATGCAGAATCCCCTCCACCAAGGGCAGGGCTAGGCGGTTGGGGATCGGGGTGACCAAACCCACCCAAAGGGCCGCTAGTTTTGGGGCCAGTACGGGCACGGGTAGGATAAGGCGTTTAAGGCCCCGTACCTCGGCGTAGGTTTCCATCATGCCTTTAAAACTAAGGGCTGGGGCCCCGACTTCCACCACTCCCTGGGGTCCCCGCTCTAAGGCCAAGAGCAAATAAGAAAGGACGTCCCGTATGGCGATGGGGGACACGGGGTTCAGAATCCAGCGAGGTGCCACCATCACCGGGAGGCGCTCCGTGAGGTAACGGACCATCTCAAAGCTGGCAGAACCCGAACCCACGATGGGGCCAGCGCGGAACTCGGTGGTGGGGAGGTGGGCTCG
>NZ_CALLUR010000123.1:0-14808 GCF_938010445.1 uncultured Thermus sp. | reverse complement strand
GGCCACCTGCCTCCGGGCTTTTTAGCCGAAGGCCACGAGGTCACGGTCTTCGGCCGCTGCCCAGAGTGCACCTAGTCCCAGGCGGGGTAGGCTTCCTTGGGCTTAGTCCAGCGCACCTCCTCTAAGGCCCCGTCAAAGCGCAGGATGGCGGCCAAACGGGCCCGGGAGTAGACCCGGTAGGGTTCCTTGGGGATGAAGGCGGTCACGATGTCCACGTGCCGGGGCGTGGCGTACTCCAGCACCACATGCAGGGGAAGCTTCAGGCGCGGGGGAAAGACCATGTAGCCCAAGACCAGCATCCGCTGCTCCTCGGGGTAGATGGCCAACTCCCGGCCCCATTCCAAGGCCCTGAGCACATCCAGCTCGGTGAAGCCCTCCTGTAGCATGTGCTTGGCCACGTGGGGCCCAAGGCGGTAGCGGCCTTCCCGGAGGTGGGGCAGAAGGTCTTCCAGGCGGCGGAACTTTCTCACGGAAACCCACCCCCTCTACCCTCCTAGTCTAGGAGCCCCAGGGAAGGAGAGTGTGGCCTTAGCGGTAAGGGCCCAGGGCCCCGGGGTCCCGCACCGCCAGGAAGGCCCCGTAGACCTGGCTTGCCCCTGCCCGCAAAAGGGCCTCCTTGGCCCTAAGGAAGGTGGCCCCGCTGGTTAAGACGTCGTCCAGCAAAAGCCAGTTTCCCTTCACGGAAAGGGACGGGGCGAAGAGGTCCTGGGGCAAGCGCCCTCGAGCCCGGCCCCGGGTGGGCTGGCTTGGGGCGTAACGGGTGCGCCTCAGAACCCTCCGGTACGGCACGCCAAGCCGCCTGGCCACCTCCCGGGCCACCAGTTCCGGAGGGTTATACCCCCTCAGGAGGAGGCGGGGGAAGAGGGTGGGCACCGCGGTGATCCCCTCCAGCTCCCAACCCTGGGCCCGGATCCCCTCCGCCAGGGGCTTGGCCAGAAGGGCAGCCAGGGCGAACCGCCTCCGGTACTTCAAGGCCCGCACCACCCCTCCCACGCGGCTATAGAGGCCTAGGTAGACCACGCCTGGCCCAGCGAAAGCCCGTAGGCCCTGGCGGCAACCTTGACAAAGGAGGGGCGCATCCAACCTGCCCCCGCATCCCGGGCAGGCGTGCCCCAAAAGGGCCTCAAGCCAACCCCAAGGCACGGCGCAAGGCCTCGTCAAAGGGAGGGTAGAGCACGCCCTTTTCCGTGACGATCCCCGTGAGGTAGCGGTGGGGCGTGAGGTCAAAGGCCGGGTGGTAGGCGGGGAAACCCTCGGGGGCAAGGCGCACCCCCTTTAGCTCCAGGAGCTCCTCGGCCGGGCGCTCCTCAATGGGGATGCCCTCCCCGGTTTCCAGGCTGGGGTCCACGGAAGAGAGGGGCAAAGCGGCGTAGAAGGGAATCCCGTGGTGGTGGGCCAGGACCGCCAGGGCGTAGGTGCCGATCTTGTTGGCGAAGTCCCCATTCAAGGCCATGCGGTCCACCCCCACCATGACCGCATCCACCCGGCCCCTTGCCATGAGGAAGCCCGCCATGTTGTCCGCAATGAGGGTGGCCGGCACCCGAGCCTTTTGCAGCTCATAGGCGGTGAGCCTAGCCCCTTGCAGGTAGGGCCGGGTCTCGTCCACCCAGACGTGGGACACCCGCCCTTGGCGAAAGGCCTCCACGATGGCCCCCAAGGCGGTGCCGTACCCCCCGGTGGCCAGGGGGCCGGTGTTGCAGTGGGTGAGGACCTGGCCCCGCAGGACCCTGGCCCCATGCTGGCTGATGGCCTTTTCCGTCTCCGCCACCTCGTGCCAGATGGCCTGGGCTTCCTGCAGGCTTCCCTTCAGGTCGCCCCAATGAGGGCGCATCCGGTCCAGGGCGTGGAAGAGGTTCACCGCCGTGGGCCGGCTCTGCCGCAAAAGCCGGTCCGCCTCCTCCAGGTCCTCGCCCCTTAGGTGGGCCAGCACCATGCCAAAGCCAGCGGCCACCCCGATGGCCGGAGCCCCCCGCACCACCATGGCCCGTATGGCCTGGGCCATCTCCTTGGCGGTGCGCACGGGAACCCAGACCTCCTCCAGGGGCAGCCTCCTCTGGTCCAGAAGCCAGAAGACCCCTTCCTTTTCCTCAAAGCGAAAGGGCAGGATCCTTTCCACCCTTAAAGCCTAACGCAGCCTCAGCACCCTGTCGTCCTTGGGGCGCACCTGGCCCCGCCCGTCCCGGTTGGAAGTGGTGACCCAAAGGGCCCCGTCCGGCCCCACCTGCACCTCCCTTAGGCGTCCGTACCCGCTCAAGGCGGTATCCACCCGCACCACCCGCCAACCTCCCCTCTCCCCCTCCAGGGAAAGCCGCAAAAGGGCCTGGCCCCTCAGCCCGGCCACAAACAACTCCCCCCTCCAGAAGGCCAGGTTCCCGGGGGGAAAGCCCTCGGGCCAGAGGTAAAGGGGGTCGCGGTAACGGGGGTCGTTCCCCTGGCCCACCACCCGGGGCCAGCCGTAGTTCCCCCCAGGGACGATGACGTTCACCTCATCGTGGCCAAAGCCTTGCTCCCCACTGGGCCCATGCTCGCTGGCAAAAAGCTCCCCCGTGCCCGGGTGCCAGGCCAGGCCCTGGGGATTGCGGTGGCCGTAGCTGTAGACTTCGGGCCGGGCTCCCTGCCGGTTCCAAAAGGGATTCCCCGGTGCGGGCCTGCCCTCTGGGGTAATCCTCAGGATCTTGCCCCCCAAGGAGGAGAGGTCCTGGGCCAGCTCCCGCTCATACACCTCCCCCGTGGTCACATAGAGCATCCCGTCGGGGCCGAAGGCGATCCTCCCTCCGGAGTGCAGGCCGTGGGCCCGGGCGGGAATGCCGTCCAGGACCACCCTTTCCAGCACCCCCTTTTCCCCTTGGTGCCTTAGCCGCACCACCTGGTTCCTGAGGCCCCCTTCCTCCACCGTGCGGTAGGCGTAGAGATAGGGCTCCAGGGGAAAACGGGGATGAAGGGCTAGGCCCAAAAGCCCCGACTCCCCCCGGTGGTAAACGGGAAGCTCCGCATACAGCCTAGCCCTTCCCTCCCGCACCCATTGGATCCGCCCGGGGCGTTCAGAGACCAGGAAGCTACCGTCCGGCAAAAAGGCCAAGGCCCAGGGCACCTCCAGGCCCCCCACCACCTCCTCCACCCGAAGCCCCTGCCCCCGAACCAGGGAAAGCCCCAGAAGGCCCACCAGCACCCGCCTGCGGGAAACCATACCTAACCCCCTTGCGGGTGAGCCTAGCACACGCACCCGGGACCCGAGGGTGTCCCCCCGCACACCCCGGGCCTAGGCCTTGGGGTCCAGGATCACCTTCACCGCCTGGCCCGAGGCCAAAAGGCCGAAGGCCTCCCGGTACCGGCTCATGGGCAGGCGGTGGGTGATGAGGGGTGTAAGGTCCACCCGGCCCGAGTAGACCAAGGCCGTGCCCTGCATCCAGGTCTGCCAAAGCCTTCTTCCGGCAATGCCGTAGGCGGTGATCCCCCGCATCACCAGCTCCCCCGCCAGGTCAAAACGGATGGGATCGGAGGGAATCCCCAGGATCCTGGCCTCCCCCCCGGGGATCAGGGCCTTTAGCCCCTGGTGGATGGCGGTCTCGTTTCCGGAAAACTCCAAAAGCACCTCCACCCCGCTTCCCGTCACCTCCCGCACCACGGAAAGCAAATCCTCCTCCAAGGGATGGACGAGCCGGTCGGCATAAGGCCTGGCAAAGGAGAGGCGGTAGGGATTGGGGTCCGAGACCAGGATGGGCCCCGCTCCGCTGGCCCGGGCCACCATGGCCGCCATGAGGCCGATGGGCCCCGCCCCGGTGATGAGGACGCTTTTGCCGGACACCCCGCTTCCCGCATACACCGTGTGCACCGCATTCCCAAAGGGCTCCAGAATGGCCCCCACCTCAAAGGGCAGATCCCTCGGGTTGACCCAGGCATTCTCCGCCGGCACCACCACGTACTCGGCAAAGCCCCCGTCCCGGTCCACTCCCAGGATTTCGGTATGCAAACACACGTGGTAGTTGCCGGTGCGACAGGCGGGGCAGGCATGGCAGACGATGTGGCTCTCCAGGCTCACGTGGTCCCCCACCTGGGGCCTCTTAACCCCAGGGCCTGTGGCCTCCACCACCCCGCTGAACTCGTGGCCGGTGATAAGGGGGGGCTTAATCCGCCCCCTGGCCCAATGGTCCCACCGCCAGATGTGGAGGTCGGTGCCGCAGATGCTGGCGGCCTCCACCCGCACCAGGATCTCCCCCGGGCCCGGCTCGGGCCGGGGGCGTTCCACCAGGGTGAGGCCCTCTTCGGGGGCCAGCTTGGCTAGAGCGCGCATACCGGGGCCATGCTACCACCGGTAAAGGGCCCCCACGCTGAAACGGGTGGCGTCGGCGGCCTCGAGGCTAAAGGTCAACCCCAGGGTGGGGGTCAGGTCGTACCCCAGGGCAAAGGTGAAGCGGGAAAGCCTGCCATCCCCGGGCAGGAAGGTGGAGGCCAAGGAGAAGGTCAGCCCATCCCGCCGGTACTGGGCGCTTAGGGTCTGCTCTCCCCTTAGGTCCACCTCGTAGCCCAAGAAGAGCTCCGGGCTCAGGTACTTACCCACGGAAAATCGCACATCCCCTAGATCCCCGCCCTGCAGGATGGGCACCTGCAGCTGGAAACGGTCCAATCCCAGAGCCTTGGCCAGCTCCCGTTCCAGCTGACCCAGAACCAGGTTCTCCAAGGCGGCTCCCAGGGCCGCCTGGGGCAGGGTTTCCGCCAGGCGGTTCACATCGGGGGTGCCCAGGGTGAGAAGGGCGTAGATCTCCGGCTCGCTGAGGGGGGGGTCGGAGGTGAAGCGGGGCTCGAGGCGCACCTTTACCCGGCCGTTTTCCCGCAGGAACTCCCCGCTGGCCGTTAGCACCACCTTGTAGCCCCGGGTCTCCGCCAGGGCCTTCAGCCCAAACTCGGGCAGGAGGCCCCGATCCGGCCGGAAGCGCAAGGCGCTTTCCCCTGGATCCAAAGCGAAGAGGGAATCCCATAGCCGAAAGCTTCCCCAAAGGCTTCGCACCTCCCCCGCCAAGAAGGGGTCCCCGTAGCTACCCCCCAAGAAGACCTCCCCCTTGAGCTCCCCTTGGGCCAGGCTTTCCTGCACCAGGATGCCCCGTTCTGCATAAACCCGCACCCCATCAAACACCAAGGGCACAGGTGTGGGCTTCCCCGTGGGGGCCTGCAAGGCCACCCCCTCGCGGGAAAGCTGCCGGGTCTGGGCCTCCGGCAGGGCCAGGCGGGCCCTTAGGACCTCGGCGTTTCCCGTGAGGTGGTAGGTGCCCTTCTCCTCGTAGAGGAAGAAGCCCTTCACGTCCAAAAGCCCTTCCTGCAGGTAGTACTGGGGGTAGTAGAGGGGAAGCCGGCCAAAACCGGCCAGGCGCAAGGGGAAAAGGGTCCCTTGGGCCTGGGCCTCCCCCAGCTGGATCTCCACCCCGTAGCCCGGGTAGCGGAAGGCCACCTCCGCCGGGGTTTCCTCCTTAAGCCCTGGGAGGGAAACCGCTCCCTTGGCGCTCACGCGGAAGTCCTCCAAGCGCCCCTCGAGGCCCAGCCTGGCCCTTCCCGGGAAGGGGGCGGAAAGGGTAAGCTCCCCTTCCGCTTTGGCCCCGCCGTTTAGGGAAAGAAGCCCTTGGGGCAAGTACCCGGCCACCGGCCCCAACCGGAAACGGAAATCCCTGAACTCCGCCTGGAAGCCATCCCCCCTGAGGCGAAGCAGCAGGCTCCCCGAGCCCTCAGGCCGGTAGGGTTTCAGGGCCGGGACCACTTGGAGCACGGGGGTAAAGACCGTGTCCCTAAGGCTCAGATAAAGGTCGCTTCCCTCCGGGCTCCAGTACCCCCCACCCTCCCAGCTTCCCCGGCCCGAAAGGCTAAGCCGGTCCACATGGACCCGCCCGCCCTCCAACCGCAGGACCGCCTGGCCCCTAAGCTCATCCCCCGCCCCCACAAAGCGCAGGGCCTCCCCCACCAGGACCCCCTCGCCCCTTAGGGGATCCGAGAGGGGAAGGCGCAGGCGCACCGCTCCCGTCCAGTAGGCCTCCCCCTCCAAGGGGCCCGCCACCGCCATGAGGAGGAGGTGGAGGGGGAAACCCCTAGGGGAAGCGGTAAGGTCCAGCCGCTCCCCCTTGAGGTCCACCCGGAAGGCGCTTTCCCCAAGCCGTCCCTCCCCCCTAACCCCTCCCCGCGCCAGGAGGCCCAGGAAGCGAAGGGGCAGGCGGGTGCCGGACACCCCTGCCTCCCCTTCCAACTGGGCCTGGGCTTCCAGGCCTTGTATGGCCAGCTTGCCCGAAACCCAGCCTTTCAAGTAAGGGGCATAACGGCCGGCAAAGTCTTCCAGATTGGCCCGCTCCAGGTGCACCTCCCCAGCCAGGGGAAAGAGCATGCCCTTGGCGGTGATGCGGCCCACCCCTCCCTCCAGCACCCCTTCCACCCTGTACCCCTCGCCAAAGATCCGGCCGCGGAAGCGGCTTTCCAAGGGAGGAAGGGGCAGGTCTACCCGAAGCTCCCCCGCCGCGGGGTAGGAAAGGGCACCCGCAAGGTAGGGGCCTTGGGCCTCGAGGCGGGCCTGGAGAAGCTTCCCCGAAAGTCTGAGGACCTGCTCCCCCGCCCGGTAGGTAAGCCGGTAGGCTCCGGAAAGGTCCACCTCTCCCTCCAGCCTCCCTGTCCCCGCCACCCACCAGGGGAAGGCGGGATGCTCCCCCATAAGCCGCACCCGCTCCCCCTCCCCCTCCAGGCGCAAGGGGAAGCCGTAAGGGCGCAAGGCCAAGGACCCCTCCACCCTCCCTCCGGCGTAGCGCAAGGCCCCTTCCCCTTCTGGGCTGGCAAGCAGCAGGGAAAGCCCCTTCAGGTCCAGGCTTCCCTCCAAGGGCAGGTCCAAGCCAGGTACCCGGTACTCCACCTTTAGGCCCTCCCCCTCCCCCCGCACGGCCAGCCCCCCGGGAAGAAGGCCCTGCAAAACCCTTCCCTCCCCTTCCGCCCGGCGGGAGGCCAGGTCCAGGCGGATACCCCCCACCTCCAATAGCGGCCAGGCCAGGCGCACCCTTTCCCCCAAGACCTCCCCTTGGGCCTCGGGAAGCCCCTTCCCGGATAGCTCCAGGCTTCCTTCCTTGAAGGCCAACCTCCCGCGCCAGGCCTCCTTCCAGGCCACCTCCCCCTCCAGGTCCCCCTGGAAGGCCAGAACAAGCCCCTCCTCCCCGTAGCGCCCCCGGGCTTGGGCCTGGCGGCCAAAGGCCTGGAGGGAAAGGTCCAGCCCCACCTCCCGCCAAGGACCCTCCACCCTGCCCGACAGGGTCAAGGGGCCAGGGGAAAACCCCTCTAGCGCCAAGGCCACCCCCTCCGGACCCAGCCTCCCCGAAACCCCCTTCCCGGAAACCTCCACCTGGAACCCGGGAAGGCCCAAAAGGGCTAGCTCCAGTTCCCCGTACCGGTACCGGCCCTTCAGCCACTCCCCGGGATAGGTCCCTTCGGCCCAGAGCTCCCCCAGGCCCTGGGGCAGGGCCCCGGCGTAGCGGTAGGCCAGGCGGAAGGGATAGAGGTCCAGCCGCCCCTCAAGGGGGAGCCCCTCCCCGAGGAGGTCCAGGCCCAGCCCCGCCCCCCGGGCCAGGACATCCCCGTAAGGGCTGGAAAGCCTGCCTTCCCCAGAAAGCGCCCCCAGGTAGCCCTCCTTCGCCCGGTAAACGTAGCCCCCAGCAAAGGCGTACGCCCCGTAGGTAAGCCTACCCCTGACCCGGACCTCCACGCCCGGACACCCGCCCAAGGGGGCAGGAAGGCAAAAAGCCCCCTCCAGCTTCCCTTGCCAGGCCCCTTCCCCCTGAAGCTGGAAGGTACCCGTTCCCAGATCCACCTGCCCCCCTAGACCACCCCCGGGCAAAGGGTAGCCCAGGGTGAGGAGGCCGGAAAGCCCCCCAGGGAGTCCGCCTGGGGTTGGGGGCTCGTAGCGAGCCTTCCCGAAAAGCCTGGGCCCCCCGAACTCCCCCAAAGCCTCCCCTTCCCGGTACTGGACCCCCACCCTTTCCCCCAGCACCTCCCCCGCAAGCTCCGCCCGCAGGGGCCATAGCCACGCCTTTCCGGAAAGCCGCCCTTCTGGGCGCTCCAGGATGACCTCAAGGGCCTCCTGCCAAGGCCCATCCGCCTGGGCCTTTAGGCGCAAGGGAAGGCCAAAGGGGGTAAGGTCCCGGTCCAGCTCCAGAAGAAGGTGCCCCTCCGCCAACCTCAGGCGGTAGCCCTCGGCCTCCCCCGCCAGGGAAAGGGTCTCCACCCGCAAGGGCCCTCCTTGGTACCCGTAGGCGAAGCGGAAGGGCATGGCCTCCCCCCCACCCCGCAGGGCCCCCTGGCCCCTCAGGGAAAGCTGGGGAAGATCCCCTTCCAGGCCCGCCTGGGCCTCCAGCCAGGCCTGCCCTAGGCCCAGCCGGTAGCGGGCCTCCCCTTTGAGGAAACTCCCCTCCAAGGTACCCTGCGCCCACAAGTCCCCAGGAAGCCCCTGGCCCTTTAGCTCCAGGCGCAAAGGCCCCTCCCCCTTCCCCCTTAGGGCCAGGCCCCGCCCCTCCGCCCAAACCTCCCCCAAGTACCCCTCAGGACCCCAGGTGAGGTCCGCCCGCAAGGCCATTCCCTGGACCTCCCCCTCCCCCTTGGCCCAAAGGTGCCAGGACCCGTCGTACCGGGCCCCCAAGGCCAAGGGCGCCTGCCAGGCGAGCTGCACCCGGGTTCCTTCGCCCTTGAGGCGCAAGGGCCCTTCCTGTTCCAAAAAGCGGAGGCTCTTAAACCTCCCCTCCCCCCAGTAGCGGGCCCCTTCCCACGCCAGGGTAAGGACCCCTTCCCCGTAAGGGGAGGCGTGGCGCAAGGTGCCCTGGCCCTCGAGGGCCCAGAGGTTTACCCGGCCCAAAAGCTCCGTCCTCCCCAGCTCTTCCTGCTGGTAACGGGCCTCCAGGACCAGATCCTCCAAGGGCCCTTTGAGGCCAAGCTCCAGGTGGCCATAGCGGAAGTCGCCCTCCGCCTCCCCTTTAAGCCCAGGCCCCAGGCGGAGCCGCCCTTCCCCCAAAATCTCCCCAAGGCCCCAAAGCCGTGCCTCCCGGGGATTCCAAGCCAGGCCCACATGGCGCTCGGTCAGGAAAAGGCGAAGCACCCCTTCCCGGTAGGCCAGCGCCAAGGGTTCCGTCCCATACCGCACCTGGGCCCAGGCCTCCCCCTCTCCCTTCAGGGAAAGCCGTCCCTGGGCCCTACCCGTGAGGGGAAGGCCAAGGACCTCCGCCAAGGGGGCCACCTCCTCCAAGGAAAACCCCACCTCCTCCCCCCTAAGCTCCGCCCTTCCCCCCTCCCAACGCAGTTCTAGGAAGGGGTTTTCCGCAAAACCCCCCTGGAAGGCAAAGGGTAGGCCGGCCCAGCTTCCCCTCCCCTCCCCCAGGACCTTAAGCCCCTCCCCCTGGAACCTCCCCTCCAGCCTCCCCTCCCGGCCCAAGGCGCTAAAGGGTAAGGAGAAGCTCCCCTTGTACCCAAGCCCCTCCCCTTCCAAGGCCACGGGGCCTTGCAAGCGGTAGCGCAGCCTCCCCTCCTCGGTCCAAACCCGGCCTTCCAGGGGCAAGGGCCCCAGGTACGGGAGGCGGGCCTCGCCAGAAAGGCCCAGGCTCAGGGCCCCCCAGGGCCCGCCTCCTTCCCCGGCTAGGCGGACCCCCACGCCCTCCTCCTCGTAGACCCCCTCCACCTTCAGGAAAAGCCCTTCCGGGGAGATCCTGGCCTCGCCCCCCACAAAAGGCCCCCAAAACCTCGCCCTCGCCGTAAGAAGCTCCTCCCCCGTGAGGAGGGCCTCCCCATAGGGGCTTTCCAGCCGCAGCCTCCCTCCCCGGGTACCCCAGGTGCCGCTGGCCCTTACGGGAAGCCCCCAAGGGGAAAGGTCAAACCCCTCCGCCTGCAGCAAGAGGCTCAACCCCTTCTCATACCCCCCTAGGACGCGCAGGCCGGGGGCTTGGCCCAAAAAGCGCAAGCCTGCCCCCTGCCCCACCAAGCTTAGGGTCAAGGCGGGTTTCCCCAAGCGGGCCTGGGCCCGGTAGGAAAGCCTTAGGAGATCGGCACTCCCGGCAACCTCCACCTTGCCCAGGTGAGGGACCTCCCCCTGCCCCCTTACCCGCAGGTCCCGCCAGGCCCCCAGGGCCTCCAGGCGGCCGTAGGGAAGGGAAAGGTCCAGACGGCCTCCCTCCAGGGTGCCCACCGCCTGGAACCCTCCTGAAAGGCCCCGGTAACTCCAGGGGAGGTCCAGACGGAAGGGGAACCCTTCGGCGAAGTCCAGCCGCCCCACGCCCTCCACCTCCAGCCCCCTTCGGTCCAGCTGGAAGGGCAAGGGGGGCACCTCGAGGCCCTCCGGCCAGGGAGGGAGAAGCCGGCCCGCAATCCGTAGCTCCGGGTAGACCTCCCCTTCCCCTTGGGCGTACCCCTTCATCTCCGCCAAGACCAGCCTCCCGCCCTTCCCCTGGAGAACCCCCGCCACCCAGGGGGTTTCCACCCGGGCCTCCCCGCGAAAACCCCCGTCCCAGGCCAGGTCTGCCCAGAGGGTTAAGGGTCCAAGCTCCGCCCTTCCCTTCAGGCTTACTCCTCTCCGGTAGCGCAGGAAAAGGTCCTGGGCCCTTAGGACCAGGCCGGGCTCGGGGTCGTAGGCCCCGGCGAAGGGAAGCTCCCCCAAGGGGGTCCTGACCCTCCCCTGGACCTCCGCCCCCAAACGGCGCAAACTTCCTTCCGCCTCCAGGTAGCGGCCCCTTAGGCTAAGCCTTCCCGAAAGCCCCCCTTCCCGGTACAGGGCGTGGCCGGAAAGCCGGAACTCATCCAAGGCCCGGATGGGTAACCCCCGGAGGCTAAGGGCCAAAGCCCCGCCCCGGTGCACCCCTTCCCCATAAGGGGTCTGGAAGCGGTAGGCCCCTCCGTCCTGCCACACCTCCAGGGGAAAGGCGGTGTAAGGGGAGTCGTAGCGCAAGCTGGCCCTAAGCCTCCCCCCAAGAAGCCTTCCCTGCCCCTCGAGGCTCCCCACCGCCAAGGGCGTGGGGGCCAGGTGGAGGGCAAGGTCGCTCCAGGTGCCCAAAAGGGTCACTGGCCCAAGCCGCCCCGATACCCGATCCCCTTCCCCCCGCACCTCCCCCGACAGGTCCAGGGCCTGGAAGAGGGCCAGGGTTACCCCGGGGCTTCGCACCGTGGCCTGCCACCGGCTTCCCTGGCTCCGGAAGGCCACCTGGGCCAAGCCATCCAAGGGCTTGGGCCAGGCCACCTGGCCCTGGGCCTCGGTGCGGTTCCCCCGGCCCCTCAGGGAAAGCCGGCTTCCAAAGCTGTCCTCGAGGCTCGCCCCATACTCCCCCCCCACCAGGCCCAAGGCCAGGCGGTAGGTGCGGTCAAAAAGCCTTCCCTCGGCCTCCGCCTGCAAGCGGAAAACCCGGTCAAAGGAAAGGGTCCCCCGGTGGCGGAAGGGCTCCCCTAAAAGCCGCCCCTCCCCCAGAAAACGCCCCTGGACCCGGATCTGGTCCCAGCCTTCCCCTTCCAGCCAAAGGGTCCCATCCCCCTCCACCGGCAAGGAGAGGCGGTAGTGCCGGGCCAGGGCGGGAAGGGTAGGCCGCCCCTCGAGGGAGAAGCGGTAGCGCTCCCCCTTAAGGTCCACCACCGCCCGGGCGGAAAGGGAGCCTTCTAGACCCCTTCCCCTTAGCTCCGCCTCCACCCGGTCCTCCCTTAGGCGGATGGGCCCCGCCACCTGGGTGAGGGTGAAGCCCACCACCTCCACCACCCCTCCTTCCACCTGGGCCTCCCCTTCCACCCCGGAGGGCCGAAGGCGGAAAACCCCCGAAACCCTCCCCCCCTTAAGCCCCCCGTAGAAAAAGGAAAGCCCCCGCACCTCGCCCCTATAGCCAACCTCCCAGGCGGATAGGTCCGGGGCTAAGGCCCTGGCCTCCCCTTGGAAGCTTCCCCCCGGAAGCCGGGCCAGGAAGGCATAGGGGTTTTCCCCGCTCAGGGTAAGGCGCAAGGGGGGCAGGAAAAGCCTCTTCCCCTGGGGAAGCTCCACCTGGACCTCCTCCAGCCGGAGCTGCCGAAAGACGGTCCTAATGGCCGGGGGCGGCCCCGGCTTCTCGGGAATCAGGGCCTCCCAGGTGGGCGTTATCCTCGCCCTCCTTAGGGCCAAGGAGAGGGGAAGCTCCTTGCGCAAAAGGCCCAGGAGGTCATAGCCCAGGCGCACCTCCTCCGCCTCCAGGGCTACCCCCTGCCCTTGGAGCCGCACCCCCTTCAGGCGTAGCCCCAGAAGGAGATGCCCCCCCACCTCCCGCACCTCCCCCCTAAGGCCCGCCAAGGCCATGCCCCGCTCCACCGCCATCCGGAGCAGGGGGGGCCAGGCCAGAAGGAGGATGAGGAGCAGGGCAAACCCCAGGAGGAGGGAAAGCCCCCACCGCATCCCCCTTAGCATAGGGAAGGGAGATGAAAACCTCGTGGCAACCCCCTTAGACCACGCCAACACGGTTCACCGAGGTGGGGGACCCGGGGGCATCCCTAGGCCGCGCCCTCCGGCAGCCACGGAGCGCCCTCCAGTGGGGGGCCAACCCCTGGCCCCGGCCAGGCCTTCCTCCCCCTCCGGGTGCGCGGACGGGATCCGGCGGGTAAACCTTGGGGGATAATGGGGGCATGCCGCGTCTGGTAGCCTTGGTGAAGGGCAGGGTACAGGGGGTGGGGTACCGGGCCTTCGCCCAGAAGAAGGCCTTGGAACTGGGCCTTTCCGGCTACGCGGAAAACCTCCCCGACGGCCGGGTGGAGGTGGTGGCGGAAGGCCCTAAGGAGGACCTCCTCGCCTTCCTCCACCACCTGAAGCAAGGCCCCCGCTTGGCCCGGGTGGAGGAGGTGGAGGTAGGGTGGGCCGAGGAAACCGGCCTTAAGGGCTTTTACGTGTACTGAGGGGCCTGGGCCCAGGCCTGGGGCCGCACGCCCACCTTCAGAAGGGCCTCGGCCAGGGCCTCTTTCAACTGCGAAAGCCCCGTGCCCTTCAGGGCGGAAACGGGAATCCCGCCCAGCCTTTCCCGCAGGTAGAAGAGGTCGTAGGGGGCTGCCCGGTCCGCCTTGGAAAGGGCCAAAACCCTAGGGGCCTCCACCCCGAGCTCCGCCAAGAGCTCCTCCACCACCCGGTACCGGCCCAAGGCCCCCTCCTCCGAGGCATCCAGGACATGGACCAGAAGGTCCGCTTCCCTTACCTCCTCGAGGGTGGCCCGGAAGGCGGTGAGCAGCTCCTTGGGCATCTGGCGGATGAAGCCCACGGTGTCGGTGAAGAGCACCTCCCCCACCCCCGGCAGGAAGCCCCTGCGGGTAAGGGGCCTAAGGGTGGCGAAGAGCTTGTCCTCCCCCGGCTCCCCGCCCCGGGCCAGGGCCTGGAGGAGGGTGGTCTTGCCGGCGTTGGTATAGCCCACCACCGCGATGAGGGGCACCCCCCGGCGCTTCCGCTGCCTCCTCGCCTCCTCCCGGCGCCGGGTGTACTCCTGGAGCTTGTGGCTCAGGTGGGTGATCCGCTCCTGGAGCCTCCTGCGGTCCACCTCCAGCTTGGTCTCCCCCGGGCCCCGGGTGCCGATCCCACCCCCCAAGCGGCTCAGCTCCTTGCCCTTCCCCACCAGGCGGGGGAGGAGGTACCTCAGCTGGGCCAGCTCCACCTGGGCCTTGGCCTCGGGGGTTTTGGCGTGCAGGGCAAAGATGTCCAGGATGAGCTGGGTGCGGTCTAGGACCTTTAGGCCCGTGACCCTTTCGATCTCCCGGGCCTGGGTGGGGGTAAGCTCCTGGCCGAAGATGAGGGTGGAAGCGTTCTCGTGGTAGGCCAGGCTTTTCAGCTCCTCCAGCTTGCCCAGGCCCACCAGGTACCGGGGGTCCAGCTCCGGGCGGAAGACCAAAACCTTCTTCACCGGCACCCCCCCCGCAGTGCGGGTGAGTTCGGCGAGTTCCCCCAGATAGGCTTCGGCCTCAGGGCCCTCCCCCCGGTCTATGCCCACCAGGATGGCCCGTTCCCCGCTCCCATCCAAAAGTTCCCTCACCCGGGCCTGGCGGGCCATCTCCTCCTCCAGGGCCTCCACCTCCTTCAGATGGTCAAACTCCAGGTACTGGAAGTAGGGCCTGGGGGGCAGGATGCGCCAGTCCTCCTCCGGGGAGCGGGGCGGGGCCAGGAAGGCCAGGTGCAAGGTGGTGGGCCTAGCGTCCTCCACCTCCAAGGCCGCCAGGCTGTCCAGCCGGTTCAGAAAGAGCACGGTAAGGTCCGGCCGGGAAAGCCCCCCCTTGGCCAGGTGGGTGTGGAGGAGGCGGAAGCCCGATAGCCTCCTCTCCCCCTTGGCCCCCTCGGGGATGGGCAGGTCCTTGGCATCCCCCACCCCCACCCGCACCACCCGCCCCTCCCGGTCCAGGAGGAGGCTGATGGGCCTCTTGATCTCCTGGGAAAGCCCAGCCAGGGCCTGGGCCAGCTCGGGAGTGAGGACCCTCTCCTTGGGGATCCGCCTGCGGTACAGGTTGGAAAGCCTCTTAAGCTCGCTCTTCTTGAGCCCTTCCGTCTTGCCGAAGATCTTCTCCAATGCACCCTCAGTATAGCAAAGAGGAAAGGCCCCGTGTCCCCCAGGCCCAAAAACCCGGTAGCCTGAGGGAGATGCGTTGGGCCTTTCCCTTCCTCCTTGTCCTCGCCGCCTCCCTTCCGCCACCGCCAGGCCCTAGGGAAGGGGGTTACGACTGGATCGCGGTCCTGGGGGCAGCCCAGTATGGGGGAAGGCCCTCCCCCATCCTGGAAAGACGCCTCGAGGCCGCCCTTCACCTATACCGGCAGGGCCTGGCCCCCAAGGTGGCGGTGGCGGGAGG
>NZ_CALLUR010000122.1:0-3712 GCF_938010445.1 uncultured Thermus sp. | reverse complement strand
GCATGGAGCTGGATGTGCGCACGCTACCCCCGCGGGAACGGCACCCCAGGATTTTTGCCCTTTTTGACAGCCTAAGGCCTGGGGAGGGTTTCGTCCTGATCAACGACCATGACCCTAAGCCCCTTTACTACCAGCTCCTGGCGGAAAGGCCGGGGCAGGTGGACTGGGCGTACCTGGAGGAGGGCCCGGAGGTATGGCGGGTGAGGATCGGCAAGAGGTAGTCCGGCCCGAGATGAAGGTGGCCGAGGTCTTGAGGCGTTGGCCAGAGCTCCTTCCGGTTCTGGTGGAGGCAAGCCCGGCCTTCCAAAAGCTCAGGAACCCCATCCTGCGCAAGACCATGCCCAACCTGGTCACCGTGGCCCAGGCGGCCAGGATGGGGGGGTTAGAGCCGGAGGAGCTGGTGGCCCGGTTAAACCGGGCCCTAGGGGTGGAGGCCAGGCCAGAAGTGCTGGAGGCCAAGGATGTGGAAAGCCTCCTTGGCACCCCACCTCCTTCCTGGGTTTCCGCTCCCGTGGGATTTCGGTTGGATGTGCGGCCCATCCTGGAACAGGGTGGGGAGCCCTTCCAGGCCATCATGACGGCGGCCCAGGAGGTAAAGCCCGGGGAGAGGCTGGTTTTGGAGGTGCTTTTCGAGCCCATTCCCCTTTACAGGGTCCTGGGGAAGCAAGGCTTTTTGGCTTGGTGCGAACGGCTTGGGGAAAAGCACTACCGGGTCCACTTTTACCGCCAGGAGGGGGGTGAGGGCTGGGAGACGCTTCCCGGCCCTACCTCCTTAAGCGAGGCCGATTGGGCAAGCTATCAGGCGGAGGTCTACATTGAGGAGAACCTCGAGCCCCCCTTGCCCATGATGCGGGTGCTGGAGGCCCTCGCCCAGCTAAAGCCGGGGGAGAAGCTTCTGGTCCACCACGTGCGCCGCCCCGTGCACCTCCTGGCCCGCCTCGAGGAGGAAGGGCACGCCTACTTGCTCAAGGACCTGGGCCCGGGGCAGGTGAAGATCCTGATCCGAAAAGGGGGATAGGCCCCAAGGCCCATGGGCTTCTGGCACTTCCTCTTCGTTCGGGCGGCACTCCTGTACCTCATCTACACCGCCCTCTTGGGGACGCTCTTCTACTTCTTCCCAGGGCTGGTGGGGCCCTTCAGGCCCTCCCACGTGCACGCTGGGCTGGTGGGCTTCTTCCTGCAGATGGTCATGGGGGTAGCTTATTGGATGATGCCGAGGCCCGGGGGCTTGAGGCAGGAGGCCCTTGAGGCCCTCACCTTCTTCCTCCTCAACGCAGGCCTCCTTCTTAGGCTGGTCCTAGAACCCCTCCACCTGCTGGGCCAGGAGGGACTGCGCCCTTGGCTTGGGCTTTCCGCTTTCTTTCAGCTTCTCGCCACCTTGGTCTTCGCCTTGGCCATGCGTAGGCGGGTGGTCACGGGGGATATGCTGAGGAAAATGCGCGAGGAGAGGGAAAGGAGGGGAGGATGAAGCCAGCGGTTACCTTTTCCGAGGTGGAGGTCCTCATCCTGGACCTGCCGCCTCTGCCCGAGGAGGTCTTGGCTGACCTGCTGGCCTTCGGCGGGTTGGGGGAGGAGGAGAAGAAGGCTATGCGCCTGGATGCGGAGAGGCTTCTCGAGGGCGCCGCTTCCTTTGTGGCCGGGGTCTACGACCACCTCAGCCGCCATCCCGGCACCGCCCGGGCCCTGGGATGGGAGGGGAGGGTTAGGGAAGAGGAACTCTACCTAAGGCGGGCCTTTTTCGCCACCTGGCTGGCCCGTACCATCGGGGTGGACACCTCGGTGGAGTTCGCCCGGGAGGTGTACCGGGCGGGGCTCTGGCACGGGGGCTTGGGCCCCAAGGAGGCTCTGATTCCCCCTGAATACGTGGGCCTTTCCTTCGCCCAGGTAGGGCGCTATGTGGCGGAAAGGGTGCGGGATGTGCGTCCCTGGCTGGTCTACCTCGCCGCCCAGGAGGAGGTGATGCGCAAAGGATTTGACGCTGCCTCGGCCCTGAGGGAGGGCAAGACGGCGGTGCGCCTTCAGGCCTTGGGCCTGGCCCACCCCGCCTTGCCCAGGCCCCTTTCCTTGCGGGCGGGAAGCGTGGGAGAGGCGCTCTTCAAGGCTTTCGCCGTGAACCCCGCCCTCAGGGACCTGGCCCTGGAGGCCCTGGCCGCCGAGGAGGAGGCGGGGCTTTGGTTGGAACCCAAGACCCTCTGGCGTCTTCGGCCTCGTTGGACGGTCCTCCTCAACGGCCGGGATGTGCGCTACCTCGAGGGCCTGGCCACCCCGTTGCGGGAGGGGGACCTCCTCACCCTTCTGCCCCCGGGCCGCTGAGGGGGCATTGACCTGGGTCATGGCCAATCCCCAGGGGGTGGCTCAGGATTAAGCCGATGTGGGTGACCGCCCATAACCGTGTGATCCCCCTCTCCATCCCCGCCGGCTTTGTCTTCTTGGGGGAGGGGTTCTTCTTGGTGGCCGGCTTCCTCCTGGCCCTTCACCCCGAGGCCCTTTCCTTACCCCGGCATCCTTGGGGTTTGGCCCTAGCCCACCTCTTCCTTTTGGGCTTCGGGGTGGGGGTACTCCTTGGGGCCATGCATCAGCTTCTGCCCGTGGTCCTCGAGGCGCCCCTTTACCGCCCGGAGTGGGGGTATCCGGTGATGGCCCTTTGGGGGCTTGGGACCGCCTTGCTGGCCTGGGGCTTTGCCCAGGCTCCTTCCCTGGTGCCTGCCGGCGGGGCCTTGGTGCTTTTGGCCCTCTTCCTTTTTGCCTACCACGCCTACCTCACCTTCCGCCAGGCTCCCCGCTGGAACCGGGTGGCCACCGCCTTGGCCTGGGTGGTCTTTTACCTGATCCTCACCCCACTCTTGGGGCTTTTGCAGGCCCTTTCCCAGCGCTATGGCTTCTACGACCCGGAAAGGCTTGCTTGGCACCTCCTGGCGGGCTTAGGTGGGGTTTTCCTCCTTTCCATCCTGGGGGTAGGGTACAAACTTGTGTCCATGTTCACGCTCACCCATGGTGTGGACGAGCGCATCCTGGGGCACTTTCTTTGGGCCGCCAACCTGGGGCTTCTGGGTCTGGCCATGGGGGAGAGGTTGGGCTATCTCCTCCTCCTTCTGGCCTATGCCCTCGCCCTCTACGACACCTGGCGCATCCTCAGAAACCGCATGAAGAAGGCCCTGGATATCGGGGTGCGGCACTACCTCCTGGGCCTCTTCTTCCTGGGCCTGGCCCTCCTGGCCCTGCCCTTTGACCCGGTCTGGGCTGCCCTTTGGTTCGCCTTGGGCTTCGTGGGGCTGGTGGTAACGGGAATGCTCTACAAGATCCTGCCCTTTTTGGTCTGGACCCACCGGTATGCTCCCAAGGCAGGAAAGGAGAAGGTCCCCATGCTCAAGGAGATGCTGCCCGAGAAGGCGGGGTATCTGGCGGGGGGGCTTCTGGCCCTAGGGGCCTTGCTTCTTCCCTTGCTGCCTTGGGCGGGGTGGGTCTACTTCATGGGGGTTTTCCCCCATGCCTATGCCCTGGTGGAGGTGATGCGGCGATGAACCCGTTGGAGGAACAGGCTTGGAACCTATTGCGGACGGTTTACGACCCGGAGCTGGGCTTGGACGTGGTGAACCTGGGGCTCATCTACGAGCTCAAGGTGGAGCCGCCCAGGGCCTACGTGCGCATGACCCTGACCACCCCAGGCTGCCCCTTGCACGACAGCATGGGGGATGCGGTGCGCCAGGCCCTA
>NZ_CALLUR010000121.1:0-12933 GCF_938010445.1 uncultured Thermus sp. | reverse complement strand
CATCGTTTCCAAGGGCTGGTTGGGTACCGGTACCATCTACAGAGTCCCGGACCTCTCGGGTATCCTGAACTACATACCCTTCGCTAACGGAAGCGAGGTAAGCGTATCCGTTGGCGCCATCTTTTCCCCTGGGGCCTTGTCCCTTGGAGAGGTGGGCTTCCTCTCTAGGGGGATGTTTCTTTTTGACCCTTCCGCCTTTACAGCGTCTGCGGACATAGCCTTTGCTGTGGTTGCCGGGAACTACACCGTGGGCGGGGGCAGCGTTCGGCTTCCCTAGCGGACAGGTGCTTATAAGCCTCCCTTGCGGAGGGTTTTCTTTTGGAAAAGGGAAAAGGGTGACCTACCCCACGCCTAAACAGGGGGCTCTCCAAGAAAAGTGGAGCGGCCTTTTTCTACGTGGAGGCCCTATGGCGGGCCTATCGAGGTTGGCTCGGGCTATAGTGGGGAGGATGCCGCTGGATCAGCCCAAAAGCCCCCTTGATCTCTCCCCTATCCTGGCGCAAAGGCGGAGCGTGCGCCGGTTTAAACCCTTGCCCATCCCAGAAGAAGACCTGGAAAAGCTCCTTTTCGCCCTGCAACGGGCCCCCACCGACGCCAGCGCCCAGCTCTATAGCGCCATCCGGATCACGGACCCCGGGCTCAGGGAGAAGGTGGCCCAGCTCTCCGGAAACCAGGAGCACATCCGCCAGGCGGCGGAGTTCTTCGTTTTCCTGGCAGATATCCATCGCTTGGAAAGGCTTCTCGCCCACCGGGGAGAAAGGATGGCCTTCTGGCGCAAGACTGCCCTGCACTTTGCCCTTTTGGACGCTGGGCTTGCCGCCGGCTACCTGGCCCTCACCGCCGAGGCCCTAGGCTATGGGGTCTGCTTCATCGGGGGGGTGCTGAACGGGGTGGAGGAGCTCCTGGACCTTCTGGAGCTTCCTCCAGGGGTCATCCCTGCGGTGGGCCTGGCGGTGGGGGTGCCGGACGAGGCCGGCCCCCCCAGGCCCAGGCTGCCCAGGGGCCTGGTGGTACACGAAAACCGCTACCGCACCTACCGCCCCGAGGACCTCGAGGCCGCCTTCCAGGCCATGGCCCCCTATAGCCGGGTGGGGGACTGGGGAAGGGTCCTACGGCGCTACTTCGCCCAGGGGGGCACCATGGAGGAACGGGAAAGGCCCTATGGCCGGGCCCTCGCCCGCCAGGGCCTGGACCCCGACCTTCCCCCGGGTACTCCCTTCTACTCCCTGGGCGCCCTTCTGGAGGAGGCTTTGGAGGAAGCCCGGGCCGTCCTCTTCCGCAAGGGGGAGGCCTGGCTGGAGCGGGAAACCGAGGCCTTCCGGGGGGAGGGAGGCCCTGGGGAAGCCCTCCTAACCGCCCTAAAGAAGGCCCGGGGGGAGGTGAAGGACTGGCCTTAGGAAGGCTATTTTCCAGCCTCCTGCACCACCCGGCGGGCACCCCGGTAGGCCTTGCGGTAGAAGGGGGCCTCGAGGCTCTCAATCACCACCCGGCTCCCGTAGCTGCTGGCGTGGGCGAAAACCCCCCGGCCCAGGTAGATGCCCACGTGGTCAATGTCCCTGCCACCAAAGCTAAAGAAGACCAGGTCCCCCGGGCGCAGGGTATCGGCAGGGGGCAGGGCCCGGAACTGCTCCCTGGAGGTGCGGGGCAAGGCCACCCCCAGCTCCGCATACACCTGGGCCACGAAGGCGGAGCAGTCCAAGGCGGTGGGGGAGTTGGCCCCGTATTTGTAGGGAAGGCCCAGGTAGCGGAGGACCACCTTGAGGAGGGGACTTTCGGGATCGTAGTCCTCGGAAGGAAGGGGTTCTTCTGGGCCAGGGGTGGGGCCTGGCGCTGCGCCGTTTTCCCTGGGCTCAGCCGGAGAACCCCCTTGGGGTTGGCCCTCCGCCCCCTTTTCCCCCTGGTCCCGGGGAGCCGGGATCCTTAGCACCTGGCCCACCTTGAGGCTCGAGGTGGCGAGGCCGTTTAAGGCCATGAGGGCCTCCACCGTGGTCCCGTAGCGGCGGGCCAGGGAGAAGAGGGTATCCCCAGGGGCCACCACATGGGTCCCCTCCGCCTTCCCGGGAACCTTGAGCACCTGGCCGGGCTGGATCAAGAAGTTCTCCAGACCGTTCAGGCGCATGAGCTCCTCCACCGTGGTCCCGTAGCGGCGAGCGAGGGAGAACAGGGTGTCCCCGGGGGCAACGGTGTGGGACAAAGTGGCCCCTTGGGGATTAACCTGGCCCAGGGCCCAGGCCAAAAGGACCGCCAGGGCAAAGGCTCGCATGGGCTTCATTTTACGCCCGGCCCCCCTTGGCCCAGGGCAAAAGGGTGTGCTACAATCCCGGAAGGCGGGGGCCGTTAGCTCAACTGGCAGAGCACCGGTCTCCAAAACCGGGGGTTGGAGGTTCGAGTCCTTCACGGCCCGCCAGAATGGCCCTTCGGGGCCCTTTTTTAATCCCGATAGGCGGGAAGCGGATATGCCTGAGTACCAGGTGCTCATCGTAGGGGCGGGCTTTGCCGGCAGCGAGGCCGCCTTCCGCTTGGCGCAAATGGGGGTGCGGGTGGGCCTCCTCACCCAGAGCCTGGACTCGGTGATGATGCCCTTCCTGCCCCCAAAGCCCCCTTTCCCGGAAGGAAGCCTCCTGGCCCGGGCCTACGACCCTGCCGATTCCCGGCTTTGGGCCTTCCACACCCGGGCCAAGTACCTCCTGGAAAACCAACCCAACCTGCACCTTTTCCAGGCCACCGCCACGGAGCTTCTCCTAGAGGGAAAGAGGGTGATAGGGGTGGGCACGTGGGAAGGCCCCCCGGCCCGGGCCTCCCGCGTGGTGCTGGCGGTGGGCAGCTTTCTCGGGGCCAGGCTTGGGTTGGGCGAGGCGGTGGAGGAGGCGGGCCGGCTTTCCGAGGCCAGCTATCCGGACCTCTTCCTCCACCTTCAGGCCCTGGGCTTCCGCTTCCTAAAGCGGGAGCGGGCGGTGCCGGAAGCCCCAGGAACCCCGGGCTACACCGTGAGCTACCACGCCTTCCACCCGGAGGAATGGGAAGAGGAAACCTTCCGCCTAACCCGGCTAGAAGGGCTTTACGCCGTGGGCCTTTGCGTGCGGGAAGGGGAGTATGCCCTCATGAGCCAAGAAGGCCTGCGCCTGGCGGAGCACCTTCTCCATGAGCTTGGGTAGGGGCTTTTCCCCTGGGTCCTTGAGCCCTACCGAGGGGGGTCCTTCCCAGGGGGCCACGTATACCCTTACCCAAAGCCTCCGGTGGGTAAGGGCATGCCGCACCTCCCCGGCGAAACGGGGCTCCACCCCAAAGGCCTTGGCCTTTGCCGGGAGATCTTCGGGGGGCATGAGGGGCACCCCGTAAAGCCCCGGGAACCGCCCCGCCAACTCCTCCAGGTAAACCCCTTCCCTGCCCCAAAGGACCAGGGCCGCCCAGGCTTCCTCGCGCACCTTCCGCTTCCTGGCCCCTGGGTAACGCCCCGGGTCCGCCCGCCCTTGGCAAAAGGCGGCCACGGGGCACCGGGAGCAAAGGGGCCTCCGGGGCAGGCACACCGTGGCCCCCAGGTCCATGAGGGCCTGGTTCCACTCGCCTGGGGCTTCCCCCGGGGGCATGAGGTCCTGGGCCAGGCGCCAAAGGCGCTGGGGAGAAGGGTTCTCCCAGGCGAGAAGCCGGGAGAGGACCCGCCTCACGTTCCCGTCCACCGCCGCCACCCTTTCCCCAAAGGCCAAGGAGGCCACCGCCGCCGCCGTGTAGGGGCCGAGGCCGGGGAGCTTTAGAAGCTGGGCGTAGCTTTGGGGCAGGGCCTCCACCTCCTGGGCCAGGCGGTGGAGGTGAAGGGCCCGGCGGTAGTAGCCCACCCCCTGCCAGGCCTGCAATACCTCCTCCAGGGGGGCTTGCCGCAAGGCCCTTAGGCTCGGGAAACGGGCCAGAAACCGGTGGTAGTAGGGAATGGCCTGCTGGGTACGGGTCTGTTGCAGGAGCACCTCCGCCACCAGGATGCGGTAGGGGTCCTTCTCCCCCCTCCAGGGAAGGGGGCGGGGGTTTTCCCGGTACCAGGTAAGCAGCGCTTCCTGTAGGCCTTTCATGGGCCTAGGGGGTGCCCAAAAGCCTCCGGTGCTCCACCATGAGGCACCGGTCGGCCACCAGGGGGATCCCGGCCTCCTTCAGGGCCTCTTCAAAGCCCGGGTGCCGGATGCCGGACGGCAACCACACCAGTCCGGGCCTCAGGGCCAAGACCTCGCGCAAGTGGCTCAAAAGGACCTCCGGCGGGCGGAAAACGTCCAGGATGTCCACGGGTTGGGAAAGCTCCCCTAGGCTGGCCACCGTCCGCACCCCGAAAAGCTCCTCCCCAGCGAAGCGGGGGTTAACCGGCAGGATGCGGTATCCCCTCTCCCACAGGTACCGGGGCACGTAATGGGCGGGGCGGGAAGGGTCCTTATGGGCCCCAAGGACGGCGATGGTCCGGGCCCTTTGCAAGTAAGCCTGGAGCTCGAGGTCGGTCATGGCCGGTAGTCCAAGGGCCTCAGGTAAAACTCCCCAAGGGCGGTGGAGGAAAGGAGGGCCACGGTGGGAAGGGCCCGCTTCCAGTGGGTGCGGTTCACCCGCTCCTTGACCCGCTGAATCTCCTCGGGAGCGTAGCCCAGGGCCTCAATGTAGGCGTCGGGGTAGCCCTTCAGGTAGTGCTCCAGGATGACGTCCGCCCGCAGGTAGCGCACCCCCAGGTCCCCCTCGTCCGTCTGCCCCGGGATGAGGTCGGCGGTGGGCACCTTCTCCACCACCGCCTGGGGCACCCCCAAGTAACGGGCCAGGCCCCAGACCTGGGTCTTGTAGAGGTCTCCCAAGGGGTTTACCGGGGGAGCGTCGTCCCCGTGCCAGGTGAAGTAGCCGAAAAGCCTCTCCGTCTTGTTGCCCGTGCCCAGGGGCAGGGCATGGTAGGCCTGGGACTTGTCAAAGAGCACCATCATGCGGGCCCGGGCCATGAGGTTCCCCTTGCGGTGGGGGGTGAGGTCCGGGGTCATGGCGGCGTAACCTTCCACCATGGGGGTGATGTCCACCTCCTCCAGGTCCACCCCGAAGGTCTCCGCTACCAGGTGGGCGTGCTCCCGGGAAAGGGGGCTGGAGTCCCTATGGGGCAGAAAAAGGGCCTGGACCCGACTGGCCCCCAAGGCCCGCACCGCCAGGGCCAGGGTGGTGGCGGAGTCCACCCCCCCGGATACCGCCACGATGGCCTTCTCGTAGCCCCGCCAGGAAAGCTCCTCCCGAAGGAAACGGGTGAGAAAATCCGCCACCAAAGGCCAGTTCAGCTCCAGGCTCTCCTGAATCCTGGGCGCGTAGAGAAGCCTCATCTCCCCTCCCTTCCTAGGACCCTTTCCAAGTCTGGGAGGAGAAGGGGCAGGGCCGCCTCGAGGTCCGAAAGCAGGGGGCTATCGTAGCGCACCGGAGGAATCCGCTCCCGGTCCAAGTCCACGAGCAAGGCCGCCTCCTCAAAGAGGGGGGCCTCGGCCAAAAGCCGCCCCTCCGGCCCCACCACGAGGCTTCCCCCGCTCATTCCCTTCCCCCCCTCAAATCCCACCAGGCTGGAGAGGACCACATATAGGCCGTGTTCCGCCGCCACCGCCCGGGCCAGGGTGCGCCAGCGCTCCACGTTCTCGGGCCTTTCCCCCTGGAAGCCCCTAGCAGGGCTCGCCGCGGGCACATAGATCACCTCCGCCCCATCCAAGGCGGCGATGGCGGAGGTGATGGAGTGCCAGAAGTCCTCGCAGATGAGGATGGCCGCCCGGCCAAAGCGGGTGTTGAAGGCCTCCACCCGCCTTCCCCGGGCCAGGTAACGCTCCTCGTCAAAGACCCCGTAGGTGGGCAGGAAGACCTTGCGGTGCACGTGCACCACACGGTGGGGAAGTTCCAGGTAGGCGGCGCTGTTGTAGTAGGCCCCCTCATCCCGCTCATAAAAGCCCACCACCACATCCAAAAGCCCCTCCCAACCCACCTCTTTGTGCACCTGGGAGAGGAGTTCCAAAAGCTCATGGCGGGTAAGGGCCAGCTCCCTCACCCCCCCTTGGAGGAAGTACCCGGTTAGGGCCGCCTCGGGCAGGACCACCACCTCGGGGGTGTGGGGGCGGAGGGCCTGGAGGTGCTCCCTCAGGCGGGCCAGGTTCTCCTTAGGCCGGGCCTTCTCGGGCCGGAACTGGAGGATGGCGTGCCGCACCAAGGACCTAGCCACCATGGGGGACCGCCTCCAGGTAAAGCCGGGGGTCGGCCTCGGGGAAGGGGTTGTCCCGCTCCTCTAAGGTTTTCAGCTCCTCGGGAGAGACCCCTTGAAGAAGGCGGAAAAAGGCTGCGGCATGCCCCTGGTAGCGCTCCTGGGCGTAGGCCACCGCCTGGCCGGTGTCCACCAGGAAGGGCCAGTCGGAGGCCTCGAGGAGCAAAAGCTCCCGCATGGCCTGCTGCAGGACCCTAGAGGGCAGGTTGCCCTGGCGCACCACCTCCCGCATGGCCCCTTCCGCCCGGTATACCGTGCGCCAGTAGTCCCAGGTGGCCTCGTTGAGCCAGACCCTATGGTCCCCGCCCCGGCCCCAGGAACCCTCAGGCAAGGCGGTGCGCACCGCCTTGCCCTGGACCGCCTCCCGGGCGGTTACCGCCCGCACGGCCCCCCTTTGCGCCAGAAGCCTCAGCACCTCCTCCAGCCAGGCCACCCCCTCGTACCACCAGTGGCCAAAGAGCTCGGCATCGTAGGGAGCCAGGATAACCCCGTCCGGGTGCTCCCGGCCCAGGCGCTCCACCAGGCCCACGAAGTGGAGGGCGTGCTCCTGCACCTTGCCAAAGGCCGCCTCGGGGTTATAGGGAGCCTTGGCGGAAAGGTCCGCCTGGCGGTGGGTGACCCGCCAGTGGTGGAGGCCAGAAACGGGGTCCTTGCGGTGAAACTCCCGGTAAAGCCCCTCCCCCGGATAGCCATAGTCCGCGCTCCACACCTGCAAGGAGGTCTCCAGGTTGCGGGCCAAGACCCTCAGGCCCGACGCCAACTCGTGGACGTAGTAGGTGGCCTGCGCGCTTTCCACGGGCCCCAAGGAGGCTTCCCCATAAGGGGAAAGGGGCTTCCCCCCTTGGACCAGGTGGGCGTCCACGAAGGTGTAGCGGATCCCGGCCCGCATGAGAAGCTCGTCCACCCCCGGCCTAAAACCCTCTGGGGCCCCTTCCACGGGGGGCTTCCAGTAACCCTTCGGCCGGTAGGCCATCTCCGGAAGCCAGAAGCCCAGGGGGTCCTTGGCAAAGTGGCGGCGGTAGGTGGCCACCCCCGTCTTGATCTGGGCCCAAAGGGCCTCGTCGTAGCCCAAAAGGGGGGAGTAACCGTGGGTGGCGTTGGAGGTGAGGAGCTCCACCTGGCCCCGGTCCTGGGCCCTGCGGAAGGCGGAAAGGAGATCCCCCCTTAGATGATGGAAATGGTCCAAGGTAAGCTCCCAGAAGGCCACCTGGTGGCGGGCGCTGGCCTCGAGGTCCGTCCCCTGGTAGCGCAGGTAGTCCCCCTGGGCCCGCTCCAACCGGTCCTTGGCGTAGGCCAGGAACCCTTCCTTAACCCTGGCGTCAGCGAGCTGCTCCGCCAAAATGGGGGTGATGCCCAGGGTAAAAGGGGCCTCCACGCCCTCGAGGTGGAGCCTTTCCAGGGCTCGCAAGAGGGGCAGGTAGGTCTCGGCTATCGCTTCATAAAGGGTTTCCTCCCCAAAGGGCCACAGGCCATGGGAGCGCACATAAGGAAGGTGGGCGTGGAGGACCAGGGCAAACCGCACCATGGCTTTAGCGTACCACGGTGCCTTCCCCGGCCAGGGCCCGCCTTATGGGGTTTTCCACCCGGGCATCGGCAAACACCACCCGCCTCACCCCGCCCTTCACCGCCTCCACCGCCCCCATCACCTTGCGCTTCATGCGCCCCTGGGCTAAAGAGAGGTACTCGGGGTCCTCCACCCTATCCACGGGGATCTCCCGCACCAGGCTGGCCTCGTCGGGGTAACGGGCAAGGAGGCCCGGCACGTTGGAAAGGTAGACCAAGGCCTCGGCCCCGTAAAGGGTGGCCAGAAGGGCCGCCACCTGGTCCCCATCGGTGTTGATGGCTTCCCCCTCGTAGCTGATGGCGGGAGGGGTGATCACCGGCAAGTACCCTGCGCCCAAAAGGAGGTCTAAAAGGGCCCGGTTCACCCTTTCCACCGTGCCCGTATAGTCCCCCCGGTGAATCTTGACCTTGCCGTCTTCCACGTACTTCACCGCGGTCTTGCGACGGCCCTCTAGAAGCCTCCCATCCAGCCCGGAAAGCCCCAGGGCGTTGGCCCCTTCCCTTTGCAAAAGCTCCACCAGGCGCTTGTTCACCAGGCCGCAGTAGACCATCTCAAAGATCTCCAGGGTCCTGCGGTCGGTAAGGCGGCTCACCTGCCCCCCAGGATGGGTAAGGAAGCGGGGTGGGTGGCCCAAGGCCTCCGCCACCTTGTTGGTCTCGGCGCTTCCCCCATGGACCAAAAGAAGCCTTACCCCCTCCTTCCACAAGGAGGCCGCATCCTTGGCCACGGCCTCGTAGTTGATGCCTTCAGCGCCCCCTACCTTAACCACGATCACGAAAACCCCTCCCTAAGGATGCAAACCGGGAAACTCCAGACCCAGGGTCTCGGGCCAGCCCAGGCGGATGTTGAGGGCCTGGAGGGCATGGCCGGCAGTGCCCTTCACCAGGTTGTCTATGGCGGTCATCACCACCAGCCGCCCGGTATCCTCCTCCAGCTCAAAGCCGATGTCCGCGTAGTTGGTGCCTTGGACAAAACGGGGGTCCGGATAGCGGTGGAGGCCCTTTTTCTGCTTGACAATGCGGACAAAGGGCTCCCCGCCATAAGCCTCCCGGTAGGCCTGCCACACATCCCGGTCGCTCCAGCCATCCTGCAAGAAGGCCTGGGCGGTCATGAGGATGCCCCGCACCCGGTCGGTGGCGATGGCGGTGAGGTGCACCTCGGGCTTCCCCGGGAGGTTCTCCACCACCTCGGCGGTGTGGCGGTGGCCGGTGGGCTTGTAGACCCGGAGGGAACCGGAGCGCTCGGGGTGGTGGCTCGCCGGGCTAGGCTCGGCCCCCCCCGCCGAGGTGGAGATGAGGAGGGTCACGAAGATGGGCGTGGGCTTCAACACCCCTCCCTTAAGGAGGGGGTAAAGGCCCAGGAGGGTGGCCGTGGCGTTGCACCCCGCCCCCGCCATCCAGTCCGCCTCCCTCAGCCGGTCCCGGTAGAGCTCGGGGATGGCGTAGACGAAGCGGCCCAGAAGCTCGGGCCGGGGGTGCTCCCCGTAGTACTTGCGGTACAGGTCCAGGTTCTTGAGGCGGAAGTCCGCGGAAAGGTCTATGAGGATAGGGGCTAGGCGGGCATAGCGCTCAAACTCCTGGGCGAAGACCCCGTGGGGCAAGGAGAGGACCAGGATATCCGCGGGCTCCAGCTTTTCCGGGGGGATGAACTTGAGGCCCGTTCTCCCCCTCAGGTTGGGGTGGACAAAGGCCACGGGCTCGCCGGCAAAGCGCCTCGAGGTCACCTGTTTCACCTCGAGGTACGGATGGGAAAGGGCCAGGCGCAAGAACTCGCCCCCCGCATACCCCGAGGCCCCCACGATGGATAGCGTCTTCTTAACGCTCATGCCACTCCTCCTCCACCAGACGGCCCACCCCTTCCCCTAGGCTCGGGCCTCTTCCCATGCGTACCTGAGGATCTCCCCCGGGATATCCACCCCCGTGGTGTGGACGGAGTTCTTGAACTCCATGGTGTGGTTCACCTCGTTCACCAGTAGGCCCCGCTCGGACTCAAAGAGGTCTATGGCCACCACCCCGCCCCCCACCGCCTGGGCCGCCCGCACGGAAAGCTCGGCAATCCCTGGGGTTACGGGGCAGTTTTCCGCCTGCCCGCCCCGGGCGGTGTTGGTGATCCAGTGCTGGCTCCTGCGGTAGATGGCGGCGATGGCCCTACTCCCCACCACGAAGACCCTTATGTCCCGCCCGGGCTTGCGCACGTACTCCTGCAGGTAAAGGAGCTGGTGCTGAAAACCCCCCAGCACCTCCTTGTGCTCCAGGATGGCCTCGGCAGCCTCCCGGTCGGTGATCTTGGCAAGAAGCCTACCCCAGCTCCCGATCACCGGCTTCAGCACCACGGGATAGCCCCATTCCTCCATGAGCCTAAGGGCCTCTTCCGCCTCGGTGAGAAGGGCGGTCCTGGGCTGGGGCAGGCCATGGCGCTCCAGGGCCACGCTGGTGGCCCATTTGTCCCCGCAGGTCTCCATCACCTCGGGCCGGTTCACCACCGGGATGCCCAAAGCGGTGAGGTAGCGGGCCACGGCCAGGCCCCGGGTCTGGCTCACGCACCGCTCCAGGGCCACCGTGACCCCTTCCAGCTCCTTGGGCCTTTCCCCTAGGACCATGCGCAAGGCCGGGGCATAGACCTTCTTGTAAGGGATACCCAGGGCCTCCGCCCGCTCAAAAAGCATCCTCTCATCGGGGCGGATGCGATCGTAAAGGATGGCCAGCATGGCTACACTTCCTTCCCCTGATGGCCTCCCCCAAAGCGGGGCCGGGCCAAGGCCCTATCGGGAGGCCAGGGCCCGCACCCCGCCCTGGGGTCCGCGAAGGGGCGGCAAGCAGGGCGGGATCACTCCCCCCAGTCCTCTGCCTCCTCCGGAGCGGGCTCCAGGCGCAAAGGGTCTAGCCCCACCACCTCCAGCTCCGCACCGCAGTCCTCGCACACGATAAGCTCCCCAAGCTCAGGGTTTTCCAGCTGAATCTCTGCTCCGCATTCCGGGCAAGTGGCTACCATTCCTCGTCCTCCTCTTCTACCTCGCTCCAGTCAGGGATGAAGCGGAAGCCGCACTCGGGGCACTCCACCTCCTGGCCTTGGTCCTCCTCGGATACCTCAAAGGTGTAGCCGCAACGGGGGCAGTCCACAAAGAAGGCCTCCAGGCCCTCTTCCGTCACCTCCACCTCGAGGGGATCCAAGGAGACCACCTCCAAGAAGGCCCCGCAGGCCTCGCACTCCAGCACATCCCCCACTTCCAGGGTTTCCAGGTCCTCGGCCAGCACCACGCTGACCTCGCCGCACACCGGGCAGGTGATCTCCAGGTCCTCCATGGGTCCAGTCTACTCCCCCGGGAAGCGGCCGTGCTTCTTGTAGTAGTCCAACAGCGACCCTTCCTTCAAGGCCTCCAGCAGGAACGGGGGTGGAGGCCTAAGGGCAAAGCGCTCCCCTCCTCGCAACAAAACCCCCGTTTCCAGGTCCAACTCCACTTGATCCCCATCCTCTAGCGCATCCACCACCTCCTCCGATTCAAAGGGGATGATCCCCAGGTTCACCAGGTTGCGGAAAAAGATGCGGGCGTAGCTTTTGGCGATCACCGCCCGGATGCCCAGCTTGCGCAAGGCCTCGGGGGCATACTCCCGGCTGCTGCCAAGCCCGGCGTTCCGCCCAAAGACCAAGATGTCCCCCGGCTTCACCTCCTGGGCAAACTCCGGCCGCAGGTGGGCAAAGGCGAAGGTGTGGAACCGATCCTCCCCCACCATGAAGGGCGCGTACTTACCGGGGAGGATGTCGTCGGTGTTGATCTGGTCGCCAAACTTCCAAACCCTAGGCATGGGCTTCCTCCTGGGAAGGGGCCAGGTCCTCGGGGGTGGCGATGTACCCGGCCACGGCGCTGGCCGCGGCCACGCGGGGGCTCGCCAGGTAGATCTCGGCGTCGGGAGCCCCCATGCGCCCGCGGAAGTTGCGGTTGCTGGTGGAGACGCACACCTCCCCCGGGGCCAAGACCCCCATGTGCCGCCCCATGCAGGGGCCGCACCCCGGGGTGCCCAGGGTGGCCCCGGCCTCCAGCAGGGTGAGGAGGGTGCCATCCCGGGCGGCCTCCTCCAGGACTTGGGAGCTGGCGGGGATCACCAAAAGGCGCACCCCGGGGGCCACCTTCCTTCCCCTTAGCACCTCGGCGGCGGCCCGGAGGTCCTCGAGGCGCCCGTTGGTGCAGGTGCCAATGAAGACCTGGTCCACCCGCTTGCCCCGCACCGCGGAAACCTCGGCCACGTTATCCACGTAAAAGGGCACGGAAACCCGGGGGGTAAGGGTGGAGAGGTCCACCTCCACCTCCCGGACATACCGGGCGTCGGGGTCGGGGTAAAGCCAACCGGGAACCTGGTAAAGATCCAGGATCTCCCCCGAAGGCACCACCAGCCCCGCCTTAGCCCCGGCCTCCACCGTGAGGTTGGCCAGGGTCATGCGCTCGCCCCGGCCCAAGGATTCGGCCCCGTCCGCCAAGTGGATCTCCACCGCCATGTAGGTGGCCCCCTCGGCGGTGAGGAGGCGGACCATCTCTAAGGCGGCGTCCTTGGCGGTAACCCCCCTAGGAAGCCTTCCCCGGAAGGTCACCTTAACGCTTTCCGGAACCCTAAGCCAGGTGCGGCCGCTGGCGGCGGCCAAGGCGATGTCCGTGGCCCCCATGCCCGTGCCGAAGGCCCCCACCGCCCCGTAGGTGGTGGAGTGGGAATCCGACCCCACCACGATCCAACCCGGCTGGGCCAGGCCCTCCTCTATGAGCACCTGGTGGCACACCCCTCTTCCCACGTCAAAGACCCGGATGCCGTGCTTCCTGCCCCACTCCCGGATCTCCTTCTGGGCCTTGGCTACCTCCAGGTTGGCCGCCGGGGCCACGTGGTCAATGACGATGGAAACCCTTTCCGGGTAGCGGGGGGTGGCCCCCAGGTACTCCAGGCGCTTGAAGAAGCTTCCGGCGATGGAGTCCACCACCATCACCTGGTCCACCTCCACCACCACAAGCTCCCCGGCCCTTACCTCCCTTCCCGCCTTCTGGGAAAGTATCTTTTCCGCCAAGGTCAAGCCCATGCCCGCCTCCCACATGTAGCGCTACGGAATCCGGATCCACCCTGACCCCCAGGAACCCGGGGCCGGGCAAGCCGAG
>NZ_CALLUR010000120.1:0-5021 GCF_938010445.1 uncultured Thermus sp. | reverse complement strand
AGCCGGCCAGGGCGGCCCGGTACCCTTCCTCCTCCACCGCCCGGATCAGGGCCTCGGGGTCCGCCTTCCCCTCCACCAGGGCCTCGGCCCGTTCCAGGCTCACCTCGGCCCTTTCCACCCCGGGCACCTTCATGAGGGCCCTCTGTACCGCCATCACGCAGTGGTTGCAGGTCATGCCTTCCACCTTGAGCCTCAGCATCCTTCACCTTCCCCCACCCCAGGTGGGGTGGGTATTTCTACCCTACCCCCTCTCCCTTCCCGGTGTCAAGGACAAAGGCCCCAAGGTTTTCCTTGGGGCCCCAGGGGGAAGGCTTGGCGTGACGACTCCCCGTTCTAAAGAACAGGGCTTCTCAGGAATGATGAGACTGCTTGCACAGTGCTCATCCCTGAAGGCTCCGTCCGAGCCCAAAGGTATTCCTTCCATCGGTAGGCGAGTCTCGCACTCAAGCTCTACCGAAAAATACTATAGCAAATGTAGAGTATGTGGGGGAGTCCATGTATCCCACGGACTGAAGGTCCGGGGGATTATAGCTCCCCCAACCCCCCACCCTTCTCTAAAGGTCCAGCAGGATGGTGTCCCCTTCCAGCCTGGCGGGGAAGACCTTCACGGGTTTGGGGGCGGGCAGGGTCTGCCGGCCCGTCCTCAGGTCAAAGCGGGCCCCGTGCCGGGGGCAGAGGATCTGGCCCTCTTCCACCTCCCCCTCGTGCAAGGGGCCGTCGTCATGGGTGCAGAGGTCCTCCAGGGCGAAGACCTCCTCCCCGGTGTAGAGGAGGAGGATGGGCTTGCGGTGCTCGGGCCTTTTGACCACCAGCCTACCGTTTTCCAGATCGCCCAGCTTGGCTACCGGGGTCCACATGGCCTTAGATTCTAACCTTTTCCTCTATCACCGCTTCCAGGTGAGCCCTTAGGGCCTTTAGGGGAATGCGGGTGAGGACATCCGCCAGGTGGGCCTTGACCAGGAGTTCTTGGGCCAGGCTACGGGAAAGCCCCCGGGACTGGAGGTAGAAAAGCTGCCTCTCGTCCACGGGGGCGGTGGTGCTCCCGTGGGTGCAGCGCACGTCGTTGGCCCCGATCTCCAACTGGGGGATGGAATCCACCCGGGCGGTGGGGGAGAGGATGAGGTTGCGGTTGGCCTGGTAGGCGTCGGTCTTCTGGGCCCCCCGTTCCAGCTTGATGAGGCCGGAGAAGACCGCCCGGGCCTCGTCCTTCACCGCTCCCTTGTAGAGGAGGTCGCTTCGGGTATGGTGCTCCACGTGGTGCTGCAGGGTGTAATGGTCAAAGTGCTGCTGGCCGTGCCCGAAGTAAAGCCCCAGCATCTCGCTTTCCGCCCCCGGGCCCAATAGCTCCGAGGCCACCTCGCTCCGGGCGTAGCGCCCGCCCAGGTTCACCACCAGGTCGTTTAAGACGGCGTCCCGCTCCAGAAGGGCCCTTTGCCGGTGGAAGTGCCAAACTCCGTGGCCAAAAGTCTGGACGTGGGCGTGGCGCAGCCGGGCCCCGGGCCTTAGGACCATCTCCGTGGCGGAAAGATGCAGGGTGGGGGAAAGGTCCGAGGAGAGGTACTCCTCAATGTAGGCGGCCTTGGCGTTGTCCTCCAGGAAGAGGAGGCTCCGGCCCGCCGAGGCCTTGCCCCCTTCCAGCACCTTGAAGACCCCCAGGGGTTTTTCCACTTCCAGCCCTGCGGGCACGTAGAGGAAGGCCCCGTGGGTGAAGAAGGCGGCGTTTTGGGCAGCGAACTTGTCCTCGGTGTAAACCCCCTGGAACAGGGTGGCCTCCACCTTGGCGGGATGGGCCTTAAGGGCTTCCGCCAGGCTGGTGAGGACCAACCCCTTAGCCAGAAGCTCCTCGGGGACCTCGGCGTAGACCAAATCCGGCCCCACGAAGACCAGAAAACCGGAAACATCGGTTTTCTCCAAGCGGCGCTTTACCAGCTCGGGAAGCTCGTCCCGGGAAAGCCTAAGCCCCTTGGGGGTTTCCACTTCCCCTTCCAGGGGGGCCTCGGAAAGGTCGGTGTAGCGCCAGGCCTCGTCCTTTTTGCTGGGGTAGGGGAGGCGGGCGAAGGCCTCGAGGGCCTTTAGCCTCCTCTCCAGCACCCAGCCCGGCTCCCCCAAGGCCTGCGAAATGGCTTCCACCTGCGTTTTGTCCAGTACCTGCATGCATCCTCCTAGGGCAAAGGTTAAGGCTCTTGACGGGGACCCTTAGCCTACGGAGCCCTCCATCTCCAGCTCAATGAGCCGGTTGAGCTCCACCGCATACTCCAAGGGCAGCTCCTTGGCGATGGGTTCAATGAAGCCCCGCACGATGAGGGCTGCGGCCTCGTCCTCCTTAAGGCCCCGGGTCTGGAGGTAGAAGATCTGCTCGTCGTCCATCTTGGACACCGTGGCCTCGTGGCCCACGTGGGCGGTGTCCTCCTGGATCTCAATGTAGGGATAGGTGTCGGTGCGGCTTTCGGGGTCAATGAGGAGGGCATCGCACTCCACGTTGGCCCTGGCGTACTTGGCCCCGTCCAGCACCTTCACCAGGCCCCGGTAGCTGGCCCGGCCCTCCCCTTTGGAGATGCTCTTGGAAACGATGGTGCCCGAGGTATGGGGAGCGCCCAGGATGATCTTGGCCCCGGTGTCCTGGTGCTGGCCGGTCTTGGCAAAGGCGATGGAAAGGATCTCCGTGCGGGCTCCCGGCTCCAGGAGGTAGCTGGAGGGGTACTTCATGGTGACCTTGGAGCCCAGGTTGCCGTCCAGCCACTCGTGGAAGGCTTCCCCATAGACCAAGGCCCTTTGCGTCACCAGGTTGTACATGTTGGTGGACCAGTTCTGAATGGTGGTGTAGCGGCTCCTGGCTCCCCGTTTCACCACGATCTCAATGACCCCGGTGTGCAAGGACTCGCTGGAGTACATGGGGGCGGTGCACCCTTCTATGTAGTGCACCTCGGCCCCCTCGTCCACGATGATCAGGGTGCGCTCAAACTGGCCGAACTCGGGGGTGTTGACCCGGAAGTAGGCCTGCAAAGGGAGCTCCACCTTCACCCCCGGGGGGATGTAGACGAAGGAGCCCCCGGACCAGGCGGCGGAGTTCAGGGCGGCGAACTTGTTGTCCTCCGGGGGCACCACCTTGGCGAAGTACTCCTTGAAGAGGTCCTCGTACTTCTTCATGCCCTCTTCAATGGCCACGAAGATGACCCCCTGCCGCTCCAGCTCCTCCTTCACCCGGTGGTAGACCATCTCCGAGTCGTACTGGGCCCCCACCCCGGCCAGCACCTTGCGCTCGGCCTCGGGGATGCCCAGGCGCTCGTAGGTCCGGCGGATCTCCTCAGGGATTTCCTCCCAGCTCTTGGCGTCCCGGGTTTCCGCGGGCTTCACGTAGTAGACCAGGTTGTCCAGGTCCAGGCCCGAGAGGTCGGGGCCCCAGGTGGGCATGGGCTTCTTCTGGAAAATCTCCAATGCCCGCAGGCGGAACTTCAGCATCCACTCGGGCTCCCCCTT
Organism: uncultured Thermus sp.; assembly: GCF_938010445.1. Taxonomy (NCBI): domain Bacteria; kingdom Thermotogati; phylum Deinococcota; class Deinococci; order Thermales; family Thermaceae; genus Thermus; species uncultured Thermus sp. Next base: position 1,544 of record NZ_CALLUR010000120.1, on the reverse strand, counting down.
GTGGTAGCTGATGGCCTCAATGACCCTTCGGGTGAGGCCCCGCTCGGCCACGAAGACCGGCTTGACCTCGTCCACGAAGTGGTACTTGTATTCCTCTCCCAGGGCCTTCAGGTCTACCTCGCTCATGCCTCCTCCTTTACCCTTTCCCTAAGCCACTCGTAGCCCCGGGCCTCCAGCTCCAGGGCCAGCTCCGGGCCCCCTTCCGCCACGATGCGCCCGTCCATCATCACGTGTACCCGGTCGGGGACGAGGTAGTTCAGGAGGCGCTGGTAGTGGGTGATCACCAGGGCGCCGAAGTTCGGGCCCCGCATGGCGTTCACCCCCCGGGCCACCACCTTGAGGGCGTCAATGTCCAGCCCGGAGTCGGTCTCGTCCAAGACCGCGTAGGTGGGCTCCAGGACCAGAAGCTGGAGGATCTCGTTGCGCTTCTTCTCCCCGCCGGAGAAGCCCTCGTTGAGGTAGCGGGAGAGGTAGGATTCGTCCCAGTCCAGAAGCTCCAAGGCCTTCTTCACCTTGGTCCAAAACTCTGCCACCCCCACCTCCCGGCCCAGCTTGGCCTGGAGGGCCAGGCGCAGGAAGTTGGCCATGGTCACCCCCGGCACCTCCACCGGGTACTGGAAGGCCAGAAAGAGGCCCTTTTTGGCCCTCTCGTCCGGGGAGAGGTCCAGGATGCTCTCCCCATCCAGCAGGATGTCCCCTTTTTCCACCGTGTACTCGGGATCCCCGGCCAGGATCTTGCCCAGGGTGCTCTTGCCGGCCCCGTTGGGGCCCATGAGGGCATGTACCTGGCCCTTGGGGACCACCAGGTTCACGCCCTTAAGGATGGTTTCGCCATCTATAGAAGCCCAGAGGTCACGGATTTCTAGCTGGTTCATTGTTTTGCCTCCTGATGCTGGGTCGGGCCCTTACTGCGACCCGTTCGCAGTAAGAGTATAACCCCCTCATCCCCTAAAGTATAGTGATTTAGTCGGGATTTGCCAGGTGGAAGCCCAGGGCTTCGGCAAAGGCCAGGGGGGTAGGGGGAAGCCGCCTTTGGAGCTCGGGGCAGAAGCGGCCCAGGGCCCGGCCCAGCTGGAAGCGAAAGGGTTCGGGAAGGGGGCTTTTCCTCACCTCCAGAACCTTTTGCCAGGCGGCCTCCTTCTCCCCCAGGCCCAAAAGGGCCAGGATCTCCACCGCCCGGGCTTGGGCCAGGAGGCCTGGGTCCTCGAGGGGAGGCAGGGCCACCACCTGGGCCAGAGCCTCCCCAAACCGGCCTTCCCGGGCCAGGGCCTCCGCATAGCCCAGGCGGGCCTGGGCTTCCAGATAGGGGTTTTCCAGGGTAAGGAGGGGTTTTAGGAGGGCCTTGCCCTCTTCCGGGGGCAGAAGGAGGGAAAGGAGGCTAAGGGTGTCCAGGCGGAGAGCGGTATAGCGCTCGGTGGGCTCCTCGGGAATCTCTGCCAGGAGGTCCTGAAGAAGGCGGAAGGCGGTGGGGGCGGTAAGACCCCCAAGGAAGGGGGGGCGGTAGGGTTGGCCGGCCTCCAGGAGAAGATAGGTGGCTCCTAGGC
>NZ_CALLUR010000119.1:0-7955 GCF_938010445.1 uncultured Thermus sp. | reverse complement strand
TGGAGCGAGCGCTTTTTAACCCCCCTGGTGGCCCTGATAGGCGGGGGTATTCTCCTTGGGCACCGGGAGAAACCCTTTGGATTAGGGCTTTTCTTCTTGGGCCTGGGCGATCTGGCTTGGACCCTTGAGGACCTGGGCCGCCTGCCTCGAGGACTCTACCTGGAGTTTCCCTACCTTATAGGGTACGCCGCCCTGACCTGGGGACTCCTTTGGCTTCCGGGAAAACCGCCCCGCCTGAGCCTTTGGCTCCTGCCCCTGGGGCTTTTAGGCATGGGCTCCGCCTTTCAGCCCGAACTGGGTATAGACCGCCTCTACACGGTCTGGGACGCCCTCCTCCTTCTCCTCCTCCTGCCGCGGTTGGAACCTATTTTCCAAGAGGGCATCGGAGGACGGGCCCTTTGGGGGGCGGGTCTCCTTCTCTTTTTGGTGGCGGACATGGCCTACGCCTTCTTGGAGGCGGCCGGGGGGTACCCCACCGGGCACCCCGTCCACCTGCTTTGGACCCTGGGCTACCTCCTCCTGGCCCTGGGGGTGCTGGAGGAGCGAGCGGGGAGGGCCTCCTTTCTGGGGCAGGCCCTGGCCCTTGGGGGGCTCTTCCTGATGCCCGCTTCCTTGTTAAACGACCCGTCCCCTTGGGAAGTGCGGGTCCTGGCCCTTTACGGCGGTCTGGTGGGAGGGTTGGGCCTCCTTTACGCCAACTATCTGGAATGGCGCCGTACGGAGGAGAAGGGATTGCGTTGGACCCGGTTCCTGGAGGAGCTCGCCCGCCTCTCCCCCAGCGTGACCCAGACCTTGAGCCCAGAGGCTCTTCTTAGGGGGGCCCTCGAGGCCACCCGCCACCTCCTCCCCACGGCCGTGGGCCTGGAGGTGCGGGGGAGGCGGGGCCTGGTGGGGGAACGAACCCCCCATGCCCTCACCATTCCTTTAAGCGGGGATGCCGCCTACCTCTACTTGCAAAAGCCTCTGGAAGAGCCCATCCCCCCAGGCTTCCTCTCCCTCTTGGGGGAGCGGATAAGGCAGGTGCTGCGCCAGGTGGAGTGGGGCACCTTAGCCCTCACCGATCCCCTCACCGGCCTCCTGAACCGGCGGGGCCTGGAGGTGGAACTGCCCAAACTCCTGGCCCTGGCCCGGCGCTACCAGGCTCCCCTAAGCGTGGTCATGCTGGACATAGACCATTTCAAAAGGGTGAACGACACCTACGGCCACCCCGTGGGGGATGAGGTTCTAAAGCTTTTGGGCCGCATCCTCAAGGCCAGCGTCCGCCAGGAGGACCTGGCGGTGCGCTATGGGGGCGAGGAGTTCCTCCTTTTCCTCTATGGCGCGGGCCGGGAAGCCGCCAAGGAGGTGGTGGAGCGGATCCGCTACCGCTTCCGCAGCCAAAAGGTGGACCCCATCCCCTACCCCCTCACCCTTTCCGCCGGCATTGCAGGTGGGGAGGTTCCCGAGAACGAGGCCCAGGTGGAGGAGTGGATCCTAAAGGCCGACTACGCCCTTCTAAGGGCCAAGGAAACGGGCCGGGACCGGGTAACCCTGGCGTAAACCCCTACTTCTTGGGCATCATCTTGGCCATGAGCCCCTCCAGGGCCTTCATGTCCTGGTTCAGGTGACCGAAGGCTTTGCCCAGGGCCTTAAGGAGGAGGAAAAGCACGCCCAAGGCCTTCTGCACCTCGGGGTCGGAAAGCTGCCTCAGAATCCCGGCCAGACCCACCCGGGGCGGGTCCCGCAGGACCTCGGGGGTGAAGGTCTCCCCCAGGCCCCGTTGCAAGGCTGAGGCCATCATGCCGATGGCCGCAGGCTCTATCCGGGAAAGGATGTCCAAAATGTTGGCCCCGTGGGAAAGAAGCCGCAGCACCTGGGGCTCCATGAGCATGCCCAAGCCCTCACCGAAGTTTTCCGTAAGGTGCCCCAGGAAGGCTAGGGCTCCCGATTCTTCCAACTTCTCCAGGGTGTCCGCCAGCTTCTCCAAAGCCTCCGCTTGGTCCAGAAAGCGGGCCAAGAGGGAGACCAGCTGCAGGTTTTGGGGCTCCATGAGAAGACCCAGGTTCTCCGCCAGGGTTTCCCCGGTACCTACCTGGGCCAGAAGGCCGAGCCCGCTTTTTTCCAAGACCTCCTCTATATGGGCTAGCCTTTCTTCCACCGTAAGCGTCTTTTCCATGGTCCCTCCTACTCGATCAAGGTGGCAAACCAGAAGCCTTCAAAGAGCATCTTGGTGATCCGCACCCACTTACCCACGGCCATCACGCCACAAGAAGGCATGCCGGTGCCCGCCAGGAGCTTTTCAAAGGAGCACTGGGGCAAAAGGGCGTTGTCCCCGAAGTCCATGATGCACATGGCCACGGGGTTAAAGGGCTCGCCAATGTAGGCCCCCTTGAGGTCGGAGGCGATGACCCCGGCCACGTACTCCCCTTGGAAGTGGGCCACTACCCCGGCTGGGGGTAGCTGGAGGGAGGGGTTCACCGTGTCCCCAATGACGAAGACGTTGGGGAACCTGGTGGAGCGGAAGGTCATCTTGTCCACCTCGGGGAAGCCGTTGGGCCCTGCCAAGGGGGATTCCCGCACCACCCGGTTGGGGGCAAAGGGCGGCGTGAGGATGAGGAGGTCGTAGGCCAGCTCCCGCCCGTCCTTGGCCTTCACCTTTCCTCCCTCAAAGGCCACCGGCTCAAACTCCCCATGGAAGACGATGCCTTTAGAGCGGAGGATCTCTAGGACCTTTCCGGAGATCACCGGACCCATACCTGCCAGCGGAAGAGGATTCGGGTGGAACACCTCCACCGTGCTCTTCTGGCGAAGACCCTTTACCTTCAGGGCAAACTCCGCCTGGCCCGCCACCTCATAGGGCGCTGGGGGACAGGGGTAGTAGGGCGAGGAAACCCCCACCACCACCTTGCCGCCCTTGAAGTTCTTGAGGGCCTCCCTCAGCTTCAAGGCCCCCTCGAGGCTCCAAGGGGCGTGGCCATCCGGGGCGGGGGAGGGCAGGGCCTCGGCCCCCAGGGAAACGATCAGGTAGTCGTAGGCCAGTTCCCCCGCGCTGGTCTTAACCCGGCTGTTGGCGGGGTCTAGGGCCTCCACCGTGGCCTGCAGGAAGGCGATGCCCCGCTTTTCCAGGTTGGCCAAGGGCCTACGCACCTGCTCGGGTTCGCGCATGCCAAAGGCCACCCAGGGGTAGGCGGGCATGAACTCGTGGTGGGTGCTCCTATCCACCAGGGTGACCTCCGCCTCCTTGCCCAGAAGCTTTTTCACCTTATTGGCCGCCACCAGGCCACCCGAACCGCCTCCTAGGACCAAAACCTTCGCTGCCATCTTCCACCTCCCGGGTACCCTTACCGTGTACCCCTAAGCCTAGGGTGCTCCCCGCCTGCTTGTGAAGGTAGGTGCAAATGCCCCGAAGCCCAAAAAGAGAGGCCCCACCCGGGGTGGGGCCAGGCACAAACCCCGCCCTAGTCCGCGCGCAACCGGGAGAGGAAGAGGAGGGCCAAGCCCAGAAAGCCCACCACCTCCCCCACCCCTACCCCCCGCCCCAGGGCGGGAAGCACGTACCAGGCCAGGTGCAAAAGGCGGAAGAGGGGGATCCAAAGGGCCACGGGCAGAAGGTAACGGGCCTCCCGTTTGGGGAGGTTGGTGAGGAGGTAGAGGAAGGGGAGAAAGAAACCCCCCACCGCCCACAGGGTGGCCACGGTCCCCCATGGTCCTTCTAGCCGCTTCAGGTAGAACTCCACCTCGTGGGTTAGGTCCGCCCCCCAGATGATGACCAGGGTGGTGGCCTCCACATACATCCAGATGATGGAAAGGGCCAGAAGGAGATTGGTATGGTTCTGGGCCTGGCCCATGAGGGCCGCATTACCCTTGCGGGCCGCCAGGGCCACGGCCACCGAAAGCGCCAAGAGGGCGGCGGAAAGAAGGAGGATGGCCCCGAAGGAGGCGGAGTAGAAGTGGGCCTCGAGGGCCATGAAGAGGTCATAGGAAAGGAAGGTGGCGGCGGCGAATACCAGGGGCAGCCCCCAGGCCCCCACCTCCGAGCGGTGCTCCCCTGGCTTTAGCTTCAGCAAAACCCAAGCGAAGAGGGCGAAGAAGACGACATAGCGCAACAGCATGAAGGGGGCATTCAGGTACCCCGAACGGTGGGCCAGGATGGGATCCAAGTTGGCCCCGGGCCGGGCCCAGGGGAAAAACTCCGGCAGAAAGAGAAAAAAGGGGAGCCCCAAAAGCCCCATGAGGGGGAGGAGGCGGGCCAAGGGGTACAGATAGGGCTCTAAAGGAACCCCCCAGCGGCTGGTGAGGGCGTTGTGCAAGAGGAGAACCAACAAGGCCCCCAAGGAGAGCAGCAGGAAAAAGGCAAAGGGGAAGTAGGCTGCCGGAGCCCCAAAGAGAAAGGCCAGGGCGTAGAGGAAAATGCCCAAAAAGAAGGGGGCCGAAAGGTTCCGCTCAATAGACCTCTGCATTCACCACCTCCACAGGACAGGCCTCCTCCAAGAGGCACTGCTTGACGTAGCGGGCGATGAGCCAGCGCTCCCTTTCCGGGATGCGGCTCTTATAGGAAAGCATCCGGCCAAAGCCGTTGGTGGCGGCAAAATAGAAGTACCCCTCGGGCATAGCCTTTACCCCGGGGTCCTGGAAGGAACGGGGCTTGGGCATCCCCAAGGGAACCACCCGCCCGTCCCCCTCCGCGTTGAGCCCGTGGCAGATGGCGCAGAAGGTGCGGTAAAGGGCCTTACCCCGGATGAGCTCCTCCGTGGTGAAGGTGTAGGGGTTGTCGGCAAAGCCGCCCTCGGGCTTAAGCCCGGTGCGCACCTCCAGGTTCAGGTTCTCCCCAAAACGAACCCGCTCCGGAGCCACTTGCACCTGCAAGGGGGCCTCCCGGAAAGGCCGCACCTTGGGCTGGTCCCACATCCAGCCGCAGGCGGAAAGGAGGGGCAAAAGGAGAAAAAGGAGCCTAGTCACGCCGCACCTCCTCCACCTCCGCCCCCAGGCGGGCCAGAAGCCCCTTGGTGCCCTCCAGGTCAAACCGGGGATCCGAGGCGTAGACGAAAACCCCGTACTCGTCCAAAAGGACCCGCACGTACTCCCGGGCCTGCACCGCCGGGTGCCAGGAAAGGGGCAGGCCGTTGTTATAGAGCAGGAAGAGGAAGATGCCCACGGTGATGGTGAGGATGGTGAGCTCAAAGGTCACGGGGATGAAGGCGGGCCAACCCAAAAGGGGCTTGCCCCCGGCGTTATGGGGGTAGTCCAGGGTGGTGTAGACCTGCAGGAAAAGCCCCAGGCCCACTCCCAAGACCCCCAGGAAGAAGGCGATCCAGGGGATGCGGCCATCCCCGCCCAAAACCTCCTCAATCCCTTCCACGGGATTAGGGGTGAGGGCCTCGAGGCGCCGGTACCCCTCGGCCTTCAGGACCTTCAGGGCCTCAAGGAGCTTTTCTGGCGAGTCAAAATAGGCCATGAGTCCGTAGAGCATGCTTCCCTCCTAGTGCTTCCTCAGGCGGTGGAAGAGGTGGACCATCTCCGCCACGGCGATGGGGGGGAAGAGGCGGATGAACAGGGCTAGGCCAAAGAGGAAGAAGCCGATGGTTCCCAAGTAGAGGGCCCAGTCCACCCAGGTGGGGTAGTAAAGCTGGGCGTTCCCCGGCAAGAAGTCCTTGGACAGGCTGATGACCACGATCACAAAGCGTTCCAGCCACATGCCCACGTTGGCCAGGATGGAGAAGACGAAGAGCCAGGTGAGGTTCTTGCGGAAGCGGGGAAACCAGAGGGTCTGGAGGAGGACCACGTTGATGAGCATCATGGCCCAGTAGTAAGGGGCATAGGGCCCGGTCATGCGCCAGATCTGCTGCGCCCACTCCGCGGGCTCCCCCGCATACCAGGCGATGAAGATCTCCAGGAGGTAGATGTAGGCCACCCCCAGGCCGCTGGCCAAGGTCACCTTGGCCATCCAGTCCAGGTGGCGCTCGGTGATCACCCCCTCCAGGCGGTACCACCTTCTTAGGGGGATGATCAGGGTGAGGGCCATGGCAAAGCCGGAGTAAATGGCCCCGGAGGCGAAGAAGGGGGGGAAGACCGTAAGGTGCCAGCCCGGAACCAGGCCATAGGCAAAGTCCATGCTCACCACCGAGTGCACGGAGATCACCACCGGGGTGGCCAGGCCCGCCAGGAGCACGTACACCGCCCTATAGCGTTGCCAGTGCACGGCATTCCCCGTCCAACCCAAGGAAAGCCACCCATAGAGCTTCCTCCGCCAACCGGTGCTCCTCTCCCGTAGGAGGGCCAAGTCCGGAATCAGGCCCAGGTACAGGAAGAGGGTGGAGATGGTCAGGTAGGTCATGATGGCCAGCACGTCCCAGGAGAGGGGGCTTTTGTACTGGGGCCAGAGGGCCATGTGGGTGGGGTAGGGCATGACCCAGTAGAAGAGCTGGGGCCGGCCCATGTGGATGAGGGGGTAGGTGGCCGCCGCCAGCACGGCGAAGAGGGTCATGGCCTCGGTCACCCGGTTCAGGGAGTCGCGCCAGTTCTGGCGCATGAGGACCAGAATGGCGCTGATGAGGGTCCCGGCGTGGCCGATACCGATCCACCAGACGAAGTGCACGATGTCAAACCCCCAGGCCACGGGCTGGTTGATGCCCCAGGTGCCCAAGCCCTTCACGAAGGTAACGAAAAGGGCATAGAGCCAGACCAAGGTAAGGGCAGCCCCCACGGCCACCACCACCTTCCAGGGACTAGGGGCCGGTTTCTCCACAGGCTCCAAAAGCTTTTCCACCAAGGTCTTTTCCGTCCACTCCCCTTGGATCAGGTCGTGGTCGGGATGGGGTTCCTTACGCGCCATGCTCCCCCTCCTTCAGCTTGGGATTAGGGTTTTTCAAGTGGGCCAGGTAGGTGGTGCGGGGCCAGGTGTTGGCCTCCTCCAGAAGGGCGTAGTGCCGCCCCTCCTTGCGGTGGGCCTGGATGGGGTCCTCCGGGTCCAGAAGATCCCCGAAGTGGATGGCCTTCCCGGGGCAGACCTCCTGGCAGGCGGTCTTGATCTCCCCGGTGCGGATTTTTCTTCCTTCCTGGGCCGCCTTAGCCCGGGTATTCTCAATGCGTTGCACGCAGTAAGTGCACTTCTCCATTACCCCACGGCTACGGATGCTCACCTCGGGGTTCATGAGGAGGGCCAAGGGGCTTTCCTTGGCCTTGCGGGGATCGCCTTGGCCCACAAAGGCCTCCCCGTAGGGGAAGAAGTTGAAGCGCCGGGCCTTGTAGGGGCAGTTGGCGGAGCAGTACTTGGTGCCCACACAGCGGTTGTAAACCATGAGGTTCAGGCCTTCGTCGGAATGCTCCGTGGCCGCCACAGGACACACCGCCTCGCAAGGGGCCTTCTCGCAGTGCTGGCACATGACCGGCTGGTGCACCACCCCTTCCTCGGCGAAGTAGCGATCTATGCGGATCCAGTGCATCTCCCGTCCCTTCTGCACCTCCTCCTTCCCCACCACGGGGATGTTGTTCTCCACCTGGCAGGCCAGGGTGCAAAGCCCACACCCCAGGCAACGGCTTAGGTCCACGGTCATGGCCCAGGCGTGCTCCCCTTGGGGCCAAGGGGGGTAGAAGGAAACCCGCTTTTCCTTGTGGGGCTCGGCCTCGAGGGCCTTGGCCTCCTCCAGCACCTTCACCGCCTCCACCTCGCCCAGATACCCGTGGTACTGGGTGGAGACCAAGGGGTAGTGCCGGCCTGTGGAGGAAAGTTCCAGGGGCCAGACCACCCCTTCGGGATGGAAGAAGTGGGAAAGGGGAGCCACCCCACTCCCCTTGGGTAAACCCGGCAAGGGCCATAGGGGCAGGAGGGCTTCCCTTTCCCCAGCTTTAACCCGCATGAGGGGCCGTTTGGGATCCGCCTTCCGCTCCCTAGCCCGGATATCCCCCAAAAGACCCAGGGCCTCGGTATCCTCCTCCCCCAGGAGCAGGGCCCCATCCCACACCAGGCGGCTTAGGGG
>NZ_CALLUR010000118.1:0-18063 GCF_938010445.1 uncultured Thermus sp. | reverse complement strand
TGCGCAACTTTGGCCTTTCTCGCCTCTACTTGGTGAACCCAGGCCCCCGGGTAGGCCCTCCTTGGGCCCGGGAGGCCTACTGGTTGGCGGTGCACGCCGAGGAGGTGCTGGACCGGGCGGTGGCGGTGGAAAGCCTTAGGGAGGCCCTCGAGGGGGTGGGTTTTGTGGTGGCCACCACGGGAAGGCCCCGGGAACTGTACCCGGCCCCGGTGGTAACGGCTAAGGAGGTGCCCGTTCACGTGCTCTCTGTGGAGGGGGAGGTGGCCTTGGTCTTCGGTCGGGAAACCTTTGGCCTCACCAACGAGGAGTTGGACCTGGCTCACCTCATCGGCACCATCCCCACCGCCCCCGAGCAACCTTCCCTGAACCTGGCCCAAGCGGTGGTGGTCTTCGCCTACGAGCTTTACCAGGCCTGGGTGCAGGAGGGCGCTTTGGCCTCCAAGGAGGAGCTGGCGGACCTGGCGGCCCTGGAGGGATTTTTTGCGGACCTAGGGCGGTATGTGCTGGAAATCGGCTTCACCGACCAGCACCGCCACCCTTACGCCATGCGGCGCCTGCGCCGCATCTTTCACAAGGCCCGGCTTTCCCCAGGCGAGGTGCAACTTCTTAGGGGGCTTCTGCACCAAAGCCGGTATGCGGTAGCCTCCTCCCGGAAAAAGGAGGGTACGAAGGAAAAGGATGGCTAGCCACAGCCTCTACCGATTGGTGCGCTTGGCCCAGCGGCTTTTGCCGCCCCTGATCGCCGCGGTGGTGGTGGCCTTTGAGCTGGCCCTTTTGCCCTACCGGCACGTGGATAGCCTCTTGTGGTTACGGCTGGGCTTCTACGGCCTGGTGGGCCCCTTGGTCACCTATGCGGTGCTGGAGTGGATTGCCCAGGAAACCCTGGAGAAGGTGCGGGCGGAAAGGGCCTTGGAGGAGGCAAACCGCCGCCTTTTGGCGGCGGGGAGGGTGTTTCGGGAGGCTTTGGAGAGCGAGAACCTGGAGGAAGCGGTCTCCCGGATCGCCCAGGCTTTGGGGGAAACCCTGGGGTATCCCGTGGCCCTGGAGGCCGAGGGGGTCCATGCCGGAGAGGAGTGCGGTGGGGTGCGGGTGGAGCTTCCGGGTTTAAGGGGATACCTGGAGGCCTGCCCTCCGGAGCCGGAAAGGGTCTTCTTGGAGGTGCTGGCCCATGAGGTGGCGGGGGCCTTGCAATCCGTGGTGGCCCGTAGCCGGGACCGGCTCACCCTCTTTGAGGTGGATCAGGCCCTTAAGGCCGAGGCCAATCTGGACCGGCTTCTTGAGGGACTTTTGGAGCGGATTCAGTCCTGGGCGGAGGCGGAGGGGGGTGGGGTTCTTCTCCTGGACGAGGAGGGGTTCTTGGTGCCCCGGGTGGTGCGGGGTCTGGACCTGCCTTCCCATCCTTTTCTGGCGGAGGGGGTTTGGAGGGGAAGCCTCGAGGGCCCGGTATTTGTGGACGACGGAGTCCTGGCCTTGCCCCTCAAGGCCCGGGAAACGGTGGGTGTGCTGGTGCTAAAGGGCCAGGATCTTTCCCGGCGTATCCCCTTCCTGTCCTTCCTGGCCTCCCAGGTGGCCTTGGCGGTGCGCAACGCCCAGGCTTACCTGCGGGCTGAGGAACTGGCCATCAACGAGGAGCGCACCCGCATCGCCCGGGAGATCCACGATGGCATTGCCCAAAGCCTGGCCTTCATGGCCTTAAAGCTGGACTTGGCGGAGAGGCTTTTGCCTAAGGACCAGGAAGCGGCCCTGAAGGCTTTGCACGAGGTGAAGGAAACCCTCAGGGCGCAGATCCGGGAGGTGCGGAGGAGCATCTTCGCCCTTCGCCCCATTGACCTGGAGCGCTATGGCTTCTTGGAATCCGTGCGCCGCTATGCCCAGGCCTTTGCCGAGCAGGCAGGTTTCCGGGTGCAGCTTACCCTGCCGGAGGGGATAGGCCTTTCCCAGGCCAGCGAGCTGGTCCTCTTTCGGGTTTTGCAGGAGGCCCTCACCAATGCCGCCAAGCACGGGAAGCCCAGCCGGGTAGAGGTGGAACTCCATCCCTTGGGGGAGCGGGGGGCCAGGCTGGTGGTGCGGGACAACGGGAAAGGCTTCCAAAACCCGGAGAGCCAGGGGCTTGGTGGTTTTGGCCTCACCCAGATGCGCGAAAGGGTGGAGGCCCGGGGCGGGCGTTTCCTGGTGCGCTCGGAGCCGGGAAAGGGCACGGAGGTGGTGGCGGAGGTTCCCTACTGAGGGCCTGCGTATCATGGGAGACATGGACCGTCCCATACGGGTGCTCTTTGTCTGCATGGGGAATATCTGCCGAAGCCCCATGGCGGAGGGGGCTTTCCGCAAGCTCATCCGGGAGCGGGGCCTCGAGGCCCGGTTTGAGGTGGATTCCGCCGGCACAGGGGCTTGGCACGCTGGGGAGCCCATGGATCCCCGGGCACGCCGGGTACTGGAGCGGGAAGGGGCCTACTTCCCCCATGTGGCCCGGCAGATGACCCGGGAGGATGCCCAGCGCTACGACCACATCCTGGTGATGGACCGGGAGAACCTGGCCGAGGTCTTGAGGCGTTTCCCTGAGGCCAGGGATAAGGTGCGCCTCCTCCTGGACCACCTGGGCGGGGGAGAGGTGCCCGACCCCTACTACGGGGACCTGCAGGACTGCCTCGAGGCCTACTGGACCATTGAGGCGGGCGTCCGGGCCTTTCTTGACCATTTGTTGGAGAGGGATGGATCCCAGGGAACTTCTGCGTCGGGCGGGGCTTGAGGCCCAGGGTCCGCCTCAGCCCCTGTATGGCGGGGATATTTCCCGGGTGTATCGCTTGGAAGCCTATGTGGTGAAGCTTTCCCCCAACCCTCCTCCCGGCCTCTTTCCCGCGGAGGCCCGGGGGCTTAGGGCTTTGGCCGAGCGGGGGGTGCGGGTGCCGCGGGTCTTCTTTGCGGCGGAGGAGGGGTTGGTCCTGGAATATTTACCGGAGGGTCCTGCTGATTGGGAGGGACTGGCCCGCATGCTGGCGGGGCTGCACCGGCAGCGCGAAGCCTTCTACTGGGCCGAAGCGGGATTCTTGGGCACCTTTCCCTTGCCCGGTGGGGAGGGAAAGGAGTGGACGGAGTTCTTCTTCCTGCGGTGCATAGAGCCCCTCCTGAAGGCCACCTGGGATCGCCTGGAGGGCCTGGGTCCGAGGGTGGAAGCCCTCTTCCGCGAGCCCTTGCCCACGGAGGGGCCTGCTCCCCTTCACGGGGATCTTTGGCACGGCAACCTTCGCTTCACCCCAGAGGGGCCCGCCCTTCTGGACTCCTCCTTCTTCGTGGGGGAGCGGGGAGTGGACCTGGCCATGATGCGCCTGTTTGGAGGCTTTCCGCAGGACTTCTGGAGGGCGTACCAGGTCCTTTATCCCCTACCGGAAGAGGTGGAAAGGGCCCTGCCCCGGTACCAGGTCTACTACCTCCTGGCCCATGTGCACTTCTTTGGCAAGGGGTATCTCGGTGCCTTATGGAAGGCGATTTCCGCCTCTTAGGTCCCATGGACGGGTTGCAGCTCCTGGCCCAAGGGGGAAGGACGGGGGTTTTCGTGGTGGAGGCTCAGGGGGGAAGGGGAGAGGTGTACCTGGAGGGGGGCCGGCCGGTCCATGCGGTGTTTGGGGAAAGGGTGGGTCGGGAGGCCTTGTTGGAGGTGCTGGCGTTGAAGGAGGGTCGGTTTCAGTTCCAGCGTGCCGTGCGCCCACCCTTGAGCTCTTTGGAAGGGCCCCTCGAGGTCCATCTCCTGCAGGCCATTCGCCTTTTGGATGAGCGGGTGGAGGTGGGCCCTTTTGACCTAGTGCAGCCCGGTTCCCGGGCCCAGGCGGTCCAGGGTACCCTGGACCCCGTGGAGCTTTCCCTGCTCTTGGCCCTGGAAAGCGGCCAAAGCCCCTTGGATCTGGCTTCCCGGCTGGCTCTTCCCCTGGGGGAGGTCCTGAGGCGCCTGGGCCACCTGGCCCGGTTGCGCCTGGTGGAGGTGTTCCCCCGGGTGCCCCGCACCGCCCGGCTGCGGGTGGCCCTGGGACGCCAAGGGGCGCAGGTGGACGCCTTGCTCCTTTCCGCTTGGCGGGAGCATTACGGCCTCTTCCAGCAGGTGCGGGTAAAGGCCTATAAGGAGGTTCTGCTATCCGTGGAGGGCGTGGGGGGGCTGGGGGTGGAGATCCGGCTTGCGCCCGAGCTTCTCCTCTTCCACGGGCTCAAAGTGGGGGAAGAGGTCCTGGTGTGGCCGGAGGTTTGAGGCGTGGTATCCTTCCCCCATGGCGGAAGCTGTGGTGGCTCTGGAGTCGGCTCTCCTCACCCACGGGTTACCCTACCCCTTGAACCTCCACACCGCTAAAGCCCTGGAGGAGGCGGTGCGCTCCGAAGGGGCCATGCCCAAAACCATTGGCATCGTAAGGGGCGAGGTACGCGTGGGCCTTTCCCGGGAGGAGATGGAGGCCTTGGCCCAGGGGGGTGCGGAGAAGGCCAGCCTCTGGAACCTTCCTGCCCTCCTGGTCCAGGGAAAGAGCGCTGGGACCACGGTGGCGGCCACGGTCTACCTGGCCCACCGCCATGGGATAGAGGTCTTGGCCACCGGAGGGATCGGCGGGGTGCATCCCGAGCCCTTTGACGAAAGCGCCGATCTTCTGGCCCTTGCCCGTACCCCCATCCTGGTGGTCTCCTCAGGGCCCAAGGCCATCCTGGACCTGAGGGCCACCCTGGAGCGCCTGGAAACCCTGGGGGTTTCCCTGGTGGGTTACCGCACGGACCGGCTGCCGGCCTTTTTTTCTCCGGACTCCCCTTTTCCGGTGCCCACCCGGGTGGAAACCCCCCTCGAGGCCGCCCGGATCCTCCGCAAGTCCCGGGAGCTGGGCCTGGGGGCGGTCCTCCTGGTAAACCCCGTTTCCCAGGGCCTGCCCTATGAGGAGGTGGCCCTTTGGGTGGAGGAGGCCAACCACCAGGCGGCCCGGGAGGGGATCTTCGGCAAGGCCCTTACCCCCTACCTGCTGAGGCGTCTCTCTGAGCTTTCCCATGGGGAGACCGACCGGATCAACGAAAGGCTTCTCGTGGAAAACGCCCGCCTGGCGGCCAGGGTGGCCTTGGCCCTAGCCGCGCTAGAATAGCCTTGTGTGCGAACTGGGGGAAAGGCTTCGCCGGGCCCGGGAGGAAAAGGGGCTTTCCCTAAAGGAGGCGGCCGAGCGGCTGGCCTTAAAGATCAAGGTCTTGGAGGCCCTCGAGGCCTGCCGCTTTGAGGACCTCCCTGAACCCGCCTTGGCCCGGGGCTACCTCCGGCGCTACGCCCTCCTTTTGGGGTTGGACCCCGAGCCCCTCCTGGCCCTCTATCCCGTAACCCCCACCCCTCCGCCCCCACCCCCGCCGGCTTCCCGGCGCCCTTGGCCCTGGCCTCTTCTCTTGGCCTTGGCCCTCTTGGGGGTTTTAGGGTACGGGGCCTACCTGGTCCTGCGCCCCACCCCGGTGCGGACGGTAAGCCTGCCGCCCGAGCCGCCTCCAAAATCCCCGGAACGTTTTAGCCTCGAGGTGGCCAGCGAACCCCCAGGGGCCCGGGTGTACCTGGATGGATTCTACCTAGGACAGACCCCCTTGAAGAGCCCTCCCCTGGAAGGAGGCCGGCGGGTGATCCGGCTGGAAAAGCCCGGGTATGAGCCCTTTCAGGAGGAGGTGGTACTGGACCGTGACCGCGCCCTACGCTACCGCCTTTCCCCCAAGCCCCAGGAGCCTCAGGCTGTACCGGCTCCCGCGCCTTCTTTGGCCCCTTCCGGGAGGCTGGTCCTGCGCCTGGAGGGCCGGAGTTGGCTTAGGGTCACCCAGGGAGATAAGCGGCTTTACGAGGGCATTCCTGAGGTGGGGGCGGAGCTCAGCTTTGACCTGCCGGTGGAGGTGCGCTCGGGGAACCCTGGGGCGGTGCGGGTTTTTCTGGACGGCAAGGACCTGGGCCCCTTGGGGGAGCCGGGAAAGCCCCTCACCCGTCGCTTTGAGGCCCCTTGAGGCCCCTGCTCGCAGGGAGGCTGGAAGGGGGCTATACTGGTCTTTTGGAGCCCCGAAGAGACCCCTTCGGGCTGGGCGGGCTCCTGGAGGTTTATGGCGAAGATCGGCTTTGTGAGCCTGGGCTGCCCCAAGGCCCTGGTGGACTCGGAACAGATCCTTTCCCGGCTGAAAGCCTTGGGTTACGAAACCAGCGCCACCTACGAGGAGGCGGAGCTGGTGGTGGTGAACACCTGCGGCTTCATCACCCCGGCCATTGAGGAGAGCCTCGAGGCCATTGGGGAGGCCTTGCGGGAAAACGGCAGGGTGGTGGTGACGGGGTGCCTGGGGGCCCGGCCTGAGGTGATCCGCAAGAGGCACCCCCAGGTGCTGGAGATCACCGGTCCGGGGGAGGTGGAGCGGGTTTTGCAGGCGGTGCAGGAGGCGTTGCCGGCGTCCCGCAACCCCCTTTTGGACCTGGTCCCGCCCCAGGTGAAGCTCACGCCCCGGCATTACGCCTACCTGAAGCTTTCCGAGGGGTGCGACCACCGCTGTAGCTTCTGCATCATCCCCAAACTCAGGGGGTCGTTGCGCTCCCGCGACGCCGGGGAGGTGTTGGCGGAGGCCGCCCGGCTGGTGGCCACCGGAACCCGGGAGCTCCTCCTCATCGCCCAGGACCTCTCCGCCTATGGGGTGGACATCGGCCACCGGGAGAGCTTCTGGGGCGACCGCCTGGTGAAGGCCGAACTTAAAGACCTCTTGACCCAGATGTCGGAGCTCGGGGCCTGGATCCGCCTGCACTACGTCTATCCCTACCCCCATGTCCGGAACCTCCTTCCGCTTATGGCCGAGGGCAAGGTGCTTCCCTATTTGGATGTTCCCCTGCAGCACGCTTCCGAAAGGATACTGCGCCTCATGCGCCGCCCCGGGGGGTACGAGAGCCACCTTAAGACCTTGAGGGCCTGGCGGGAGGTGGTGCCGGAGCTGGCCATCCGGTCCACCTTCATCGTGGGCTTTCCCGGGGAGACGGAGGAGGACTTCCAAAAGCTTCTGGACTTCCTGGAGGCGGCGGAGCTGGACCGGGTGGGGGTTTTCCCCTACTCCCCGGTGGAGGGTGCCGAGGCCAACACCTTGCCCAACCCCGTGCCCGAGGAGGTGAAGGAGGAAAGGAAGGCGCGCCTTTTGGAGCTCCAGGCCCGGATCAGCCTAAGGAAGAACCAAGGCTTCGTGGGCCAGACCCTCGAGGTCCTGGTGGACGAGCTTCCGGAGCCGGGCTTGGCCGTGGGCCGGAGCTACCGGGACTCCCCGGGTATTGACGGGTTGGTCTACGTGGAAACGGACGGCACGGCCCGGGTGGGGGAGAGGATCCAGGTTCGGATCACCCGGGCCGACACCTACGACCTTTACGGGATCCAGGTTTAGGATAGGGGCGGTATGTACATCGTCATCGCCGGGGGCGGGGAGGTAGGCGGGGAGCTGGCCCGCACCCTGGAAAAAGCCCATGAGGTGGTGGTTCTGGACCGCAACCCTCAGGCCAAGGAGCGCTTTGCCCATCTGGACGTAAAGGTGGTGGTGGGCGGGGCCACGGACCCGGACGCCCTTAGGGAGGCGGGGGTGGACCGGGCCGACCTCTTCATCGCCAGCACGGATTCCGACGAGGTGAACCTCCTGGCCTCCCTTCTGGCCAAGGGCCTGGGGGCCAAGGAGACCCTCTGCTTTGTGGGCAAGGGAGGGTATGTGGAGGTGCTCACCGACCCCCGTACCGCCGAGATCCTGGGTACCCGCATTGACAAGGTCCTCTGGCCGCAAAGGGCCATGGCCCGGGAGATCGTGGAGGTGATCCTGGTCCCCGGGGCGGTGGATACCGAGGTGCTGGCGGAGGGACGGCTCCGCTTTGTGGAGTACCGGGTGAAGGAGGGTGGCCCTTACGCCCACCGGCTTCTCGCTGAGCTCCCCTGGCCCGAGGGGGTCTTGGTGGTGGGGGTGGTGCGGGAGGGGGCCTTTTGGAGCTTTGCCCACCCCGAGTACCCCGAGGTCATCCTGGAGCCGGGGGACAAAATCCTCTTCGTCACCACCTTACGGGCTTTCCCCGAGCTGGAGGCCTGTTTCGCCACGGGGCGGGGGGTGCGGAGGGTGATGGTCATCGGTGGGGGCAACGTGGGCTTCATGGTGGCCCAGGAGCTTTTAAGGCGGCGCCTGGAGGTGGTGATCATCGAGCCCAACCGCGAGCGGTGCGAATGGCTTTCCCAGGAGCTTCCCGGCGCCCTCACCATCCAGGGGGACGGTACCGACTTGGAGCTCTTGGAGGCGGAGGGGTTGCAGGAAGCCGATGCGGTGGTGGCGGTGACCGACAACGACGAGAAGAACCTCCTGGCTTCCTTGCTGGCCAAGCAGCTTGGGGTAGGCAAGGTGATCACCCGGGTGTCCCGCTCGGAAACCCGCAGGCTCTTTGAGCAGGTGGGCATAGACCTGCCCCTGACCCCCCGCCAGGCGGCGGTGCGGGCGGTTTTGGACTACCTGGGGCCGGAAAACGTGGAGCATGTGTCCACCATGGACGAGAACATTGAGCTCTTAGAGGTGGAGCTTCCGGAAAGCTTCAGGCCCAGGTACCTGCGGGCTTTGGCCACGTCCCAGGTGGCCCCGGTGGCCCTGGAGCGCGACCATCGGGTGATGCTCTACCGCGAGGACCTCGAGGCCCTTCCCAACGACCGACTCTTTTTGGTGGTGGCCCGGGAGGTGGCGGATGAAGCCGTGGCCCGCATCGTCGGCTAGGCAAGGGTTTCGCTCCAGCCTGTACCTCCTGGGCTTAACGTATCAGGGTCTCGGCCTTCTCATGCTGGCCTTTGCCCTCTTGGCCCTGGGCTGGGAGGAGGACGCCAAGGGGTTTCTCCTGGGGGCGGTGCTGGGGATAGGGTTGGGCAAGGCCCTGCAGGGGGTGGGGCATCCCCAGGCCCAACCGCCCCGGGCCGAGGTCTTTGCCGCCGTGGCCCTGCTGTGGCTGATGGTGCCCGCCCTGGGGGCCATACCCTACTGGATCTCTGGGGGGCTGGGCTACCTGGATGCTCTTTTTGAGGCTTTTTCCGGCTTCACCACCACCGGGGCCACGGTGCTTGCGGATTTTGGGCAGTTTGGCCAAAGCCTCTTTCTTTGGCGGAGCTTTACCCAGTGGATGGGGGGCATCGGCATCGTGGTGCTCTTCTTGGGCGTCTTTCCCCAGCTTCAAGTGGCGGGCCGCCAGGCCTTCTTCGCCGAGAGCACGGGGGTGGAGAAGGAGAGGCTCACCCCCAGGCTTCGCCACACCGCCCAGGCGGTCTTGCGGGTGTACCTGACCCTTACCGCTTTGGCCTTCTTGGCCTACTGGTGGGCGGGCATACCCCTCTTTGAGGCCTTGGCCAACGCCCTCACCACCATCCCAGCGGGGGGGTTCAGCCCCAACCCGCAAAGCTTTGCCACCTACCCCCTCCTTGCCCAGTGGCTGGGTAGCTTCTTCATGTTCTTGGCGGGGGTGAACTTCCTGCTGCAGTACCGCCTTTTCTTCGGCCGGGAGGTCAAGCCCCTCCTCAAGGATGCGGAGTTCCGGGCCTATGTGTTGCTGGTGTTCCTGGCGGGCTCGCTCCTGTCCCTTTACCTGTACACCCACCACATGTACGGCCTCGAGGCCAGCCTCCGCCACGCCTTCTTTCAGGTGATCTCCATCATCACCACCACCGGCTTCGCCAGCGTGGACTTTGCCCAGTGGGTGGTACCGGCCCAGGCCATCCTGGTGATCCTGATGTTCGTGGGGGGAAGTGCCGGCTCGGGGGCGGGAGGCATCAAGGTGGTGCGCTGGCTTCTCCTCTTCGGCCTTCTCCGGCGAGAGATCACCCGTACCCTTCACCCCAGGGCGGTCCTTCCCCTGCGCCTGGGCCACCGGGTGGTTTCCGAGGAGGCCTTGTGGCAGGTTTCCGTGTTCATTTTCCTTTACACCCTTCTCTTTGGTTTCGGTACCCTGACCCTGGCGCTTTTGGAAGGGGATTTTGTGAAGGCTTTTACCGCCAGTGCCCAGGCCATCGGCAACATCGGCCCAGGGCTAGGTTCGGTGGGGCCTATGGGTTCCTATGCTGAGCTTCATCCCCTTTCCAAGCTGATTCTGATCCTGCAGATGTGGGCGGGCCGGATTGAGATCCTGCCGGTGGTGCTCCTCTTTAGCCCGGAACTATGGCGGCGCTTGCGCTAAGCGGGGAAGGCCTGCTGCCTGGAATGGGGCCGTTGTGCTTCCATAAGGGGGGCGTTTGGAGCCTCGAGGAGCAGCGGGTATAATCCCCTTTGTGAAGGTACTGGGACACCTTACCGCCATGCCCGAGCTTCCCGAGGCCCTTAAGGGTTTAAGGAAGCTGGCCTATAACCTTTGGTGGAGCTGGAACCCGGAGGCAGCCGAACTCTTTCAGGAGATAAACCCCCAGCTTTGGAAGCGCTTCCGTGGGAACCCGGTCAAGCTTCTTCTGGAAGTGGACCCGTCCCGTTTGGAGGTTCTCACCGCCACCAGTTACCCAGCCCGGGTCCAGGCGGTGGTGGCGGCCTTGGAAGGCTATCTAAAGGATCGGGAGCGGAAGGAAGGGCCGCTAGTGGCCTACTTCTCGGCAGAGTATGGGTTTCATAGCTCCTTGCCCATCTACTCCGGGGGGCTTGGGGTCCTGGCGGGGGACCACATCAAGGCGGCCAGCGACCTGGGCTTGAACTTGGTGGGAGTAGGGATTTTCTACCACGAGGGCTACTTCCACCAGCGCCTGTCCCCGGAGGGGGTCCAGGTGGAGGTTTACGAAACCCTCCACCCAGAGGAGCTTCCCCTTTTGCCTGTGCAGGATCAGGAGGGCCACCCCGTGAGGGTGGGGCTGGAGTTCCCGGGCCGCACCGTATGGCTCGGGGCCTATCGGGTGCAGGTGGGGGCGGTACCGGTCTACCTTCTCACCGCAAATCTGCCCGAAAATGCTCCCGAAGACCGGGCCATAACCGCCAGGCTCTATGCGCCAGGCCTGGAGACGCGCATCCAGCAGGAAATGGTTTTGGGCATTGGGGGAGTGAGGCTTCTTAGGGCCTTGGGGCTTAACCCCCAGGTCTTCCACATGAACGAGGGGCACTCCGCCTTTTTGGGGTTGGAGCGGATACGGGAACTAGTGGCCGAGGGGCATCCCTTTCCCGTGGCCCTAGAGCTGGCCAAAGCGGGAGCCCTTTTCACCACCCACACCCCCGTGCCTGCGGGCCATGATACCTTCCCCTTGGATCTTGTGGGCCGTTACCTGCATGGCTTTTGGGAAAGCATGGGCACGGACTGGGAGGGGTTTGTGGCCTTGGGTCTGGAGGAGAAGCCCTGGGGCAAGGTCTTTTCCATGTCCAATCTGGCCCTTCGCACCAGCGCCCAGGCGGGAGGGGTTTCCCGCCTCCACGGGGAGGTTTCCCGGGAGATGTTCCACCATCTATGGCCGGGGCTATTACGGGAGGAGGTGCCCATTGGCCATATCACCAACGGGGTCCATACCTGGACCTTCCTCCACCCCAGGCTTCGCCGCCACTACGCCGAGGTCTTCGGCCCGGATTGGCTAAGGCGGCCCGAGGACCCAGCCACCTGGAAGGTGGAGGGATTGGGGGAGGAGTTTTGGCGCATTCACCGGGACCTCCGGGCGGATTTGGTGCGCGAGGTGCGCCTGCGCCTTTACGAGCAACGGCGTAGAAATGGGGAAAGCCCAAGCCGTCTACGCCAGGCGGAACGGGTTTTGGATCCGGAGGCGCTTACCGTGGGTTTTGCCCGGCGGTTTGCCACGTACAAGCGGGCGGTTCTCCTTTTCAAGGACCCGGAGAGGCTTCTAAAGCTTCTTCAAGGCCCTTATCCCGTACAGTTTGTCTTTGCGGGGAAGGCCCACCCCAAGGACGAGCCCGGTAAGGCTTACCTTCAGGAGCTGGTGGCCAGGATCAAGGAGTACGGCCTCGAGGACCGCATGGTGGTCCTGGAGGACTACGACATGTACCTGGCCCGGGTCTTGGTGCACGGCTCGGACGTCTGGCTTAACACCCCCCGCCGGCCCATGGAGGCCTCGGGCACCAGCGGGATGAAGGCCGCCTTGAACGGGGTCTTGAACCTGAGCGTCCTGGATGGCTGGTGGGCCGAGGCCTATAACGGCAAGAACGGCTTTGCCATCGGCGATGATCGGGTTTACGAGAACGAGGAGGCCCAGGACATGGCGGACGCCCAGGCCCTGTATGACGTGCTGGAGGGCGAGGTCCTCCCCCTTTTCTACGCTAAGGGTCCTGAGGGCTACTCTTCCGGTTGGCTTTCCATGGTCCATGAGAGCCTGCGCACCGTGGGCCCCCGCTTCAGCGCCGCCCGCATGGTGGGGGAGTACCTGAGGCTATACCGCCAGGGCCAGGTCTGGGCGGAGAGCGCACGGGGCCATGAGAGGGTGCTTCAAGCCTTTCATCGGGCATTTCCCGCCTTCTATACCCTGGGCCTCAGGGCCGAGGCCCCGGGGGACCTAACCCTAAACGGCGAGCCCGTGCAGGTGTGGGCCTATGTGGAGGGGGAGATTCCCGAGGCCCTAAGGCCTTTTTTGGAGGTCCAGCTGGTGGTGCGCCGTTCAGGGGGTGGGCTGGAGCTGGTTCCCATGACCCAAGGGGAGGGAGGAAGGTACGCGGTTTCCTACCGGCCCTCGCGCCCAGGAAGTTATGCCTATGGGGTGAGGTTGGCCCTTAGGCATCCCATCACCGGTCGGGTGGAGTGGGTGCGCTGGGCCTAACGGCGCATGGGTAAAAAGGGGCCTCGAGGCAACCGAGGCCCCTTGGCCGTGGCCTCTTTTACCTCTCGGGGAGGGTTTGCAGGTAGGCAAGGAGGTCTTGCGGTTGGGACCGGAGGAAAAGAACCCAGGCGTGACCAGGTCGCCAGGCGGGCCGTTGAGGATCGTGTGGCGGGTCTCCTGGGGATTGGCCTTCGCCAGAGTGCCCGCGTTCTGGGGCGAGGAAGTTGATGGTCCGGCTGTCTTGACCATGGCCGGAGGCGCATACCCGGCAAGGCGCTTGTCTCTTTGCTTGACCCTCGAGGCCTAGCCGGTATAATCAGCCCGTGTTACAAGGGAGGTGGGGCGTGAAAAGGTGGCTTTTGGTGCTTGGGGTACTGGGTCTGGCCATGGGCTTGGCCCAGGTGCGCACCCTGGACCAGATTAAGCGTTCGGGGGAGATCCGCATCGGTACGGAAGGAGAGTTTCCTCCTTTCAACTACTTTGACCAGAAAAACCAGCTCACCGGTTTTGAGATTGACCTGGGGAACGCCCTTGCCAAGAGGTTGGGGCTAAAGCCCGTTTGGATTACCCAGGCCTTTGATAGCCTTCTCATTCAGCTGAACCAAGGGCGGTTTGACTTCGTCATTGCCTCCCACGGCATCACCGAGGAACGGGCCAAGGCCGTGGACTTCACCAATCCCCATTACTGCACAGGCGGGGTCATCGTGAGCAAGAGGGGTGGGCCAAAGACGGCCAAGGACCTCCAGGGCAAGGTGGTGGGGGTGCAGATCGGCACCACCTACATGGAGGCGGCCCAGAAAATATCCGGCGTCAAGCAGGTGCGCACCTACCAGAAGGACCCCGATGCCCTGCAGGACCTGTTGGCTGGCCGCCTGGATGCCTGGATCACCGACCGCTTTGTGGCCAAGGAGGCCATCAAGGAGCGCAAGCTGGAAAACACCCTCCAGGTGGGGGAGCTGGTCTTCCAGGAAAGGGTGGCCATGGCGGTGGCCAAGGGCAACAAGAGCCTGCTGCAGGCCCTTAACCAAGCCCTTGCCGACCTGATGAAGGACGGCACCTACGCCCAGATCAGCAAGAAGTGGTTCGGGGAGGACGTGCGCTGCAAGTAGGCCTCGTCTGGGCCCGGGGTAGCGGGAGGCCCTGGGCCCTTTTCCTGCCGTGAAGATGCCATCTTGGTTGCGGATCCTCTCGTTCCTGGGGCTCCTCCTCGGGGGGTATTTTGCTTTGTTTGCCCTTTTGGGCGTGGCCTTGGAGCGTTATTTCCTCCTCATGGGGTTTGGTCCCGAGCGGGCTGCCTCCGCGGGCGCGGCCATGGCCCTGGGGGCGGAGATCACCCTAAAGCTCACCTTGATCTCCAGCTTGGCGGGGCTGGTCATCGGTGTGTTTGCCGGGATGTTCCGCCTCTCTCGCCGCCCCTGGGTGCAGCTTCCCGCCAGCTTCTACATCTGGGTCACCCGCGGCACACCCCTTTTGGTGCAGATCCTCTTCGCCTACAATGCCTTGCCCCTTTTGCTTCAGCCCCTCTGGCCCGCGGCCCAGCAGGTTCTCACCCCTTACTGGGCGGCTTTCATCGCCCTTTCCTTCAACGTGGGGGCCTACAACGCCGAGGTGGTGCGGGCGGGGATCCAGGCCATCCCCAAGGGGCAGTGGGAGGCTGCCTGGTCCTTGGGGCTTACCCCAGCGGACACCATGCGCTTTGTGATCTTGCCCCAGGCCTTGCGCATCGTGGTGCCCCCTTTGGTGAACAACGTGGTGGCCCTTCTCAAGGACTCTTCCCTGGCCAGCGTGATCGCCCTCACCGAGCTAGCCCTTTCCGGGCAGCGCATCATCTCCGCCACCTTCCGGCCGGTGGAGGTGTACCTGGCGGTGGCCGCCATTTATCTGCTCCTCACCACCATCCTTACCTTTTTTACCAACCTCCTGGAGAAACGCCTCCAGGTGGCCACGCGTTAGGGCTTGCGGCCCGGGGGAAGGTATGGGTATACTGCCTTGGGCGTTAAGGAGGTGTGGGTTTATGCGGACACGGAACCTGTTGTTGGCAGGGTTAGCCTTTCTGGGTCTGGGCCTAGCCCAGGAGTTTATCACCATTGGCTCGGGTGCCACCACGGGGGTCTACTTCCCCGTGGCCACGGGTATGGCCAAGCTGGTGAACGATGCGGGTGTGGGCATCCGGGCCAATGCCCGTTCCACTGGCGGAAGCGTGGCCAACATCAACGCCATCGCCGCCGGGGAGTTTGAGATGGCCTTGGCCCAGAACGACATCGCCTACTATGCCTACCAAGGGTGTTGCATCACGGCCTTTGACGGCAAGCCGGTGAAGGGCATCCGGGCCTTGGCAGCCCTCTACCCCGAGGTGGTGCATATCGTGGCCCGGGCGGATGCGGGCATCCGCACCGTGGCCGACCTCAAGGGCAAGCGGGTGGTGGTGGGCGACGTGGGCTCGGGCACCGAGCAGAACGCCCGGCAGATCCTCGAGGCCTACGGCCTCCGCTTTGAGGACCTGGGCCAGGCTATCCGGGTGAGCGCCACCCAGGGCATCCAGCTCATGCAGGACAAGCGGGCGGATGCCCTCTTCTACACCGTGGGCCTGGGGGCTAGCGCCATCCAGCAACTGGCCCTCACCACCCCCATCACCCTGGTGGCGGTGGACCTGGCCAAGGTGCAGGCCCTTGCCAAGAAGTACCCCTTCTACGTGGGCTTCAACATTCCCGGGGGGACCTACAAAGGGGTGGACGTGACCACGCCCACGGTGGCGGTGCAGGCCATGCTGATCGCTTCGGAGAAACTCTCCGCGGATACCGTGTACGCGTTCATGAAGGCGGTCTTCGGGAACCAGGAGGCTTTCAAGAAGATTCACCCCAACCTGGAGCGTTTCTTCAGCCTCCAGAAGGCGGCGAAGGGTCTTCCCATTCCCTTGCATCCGGGGGCGGAGCGCTTCTACAAGGAGATTGGGGTCCTCAAGTAGGCGCTTGGCTAGACCCTGGGGGCCCCGCCTGGGGCCCCTTTTGCCTGGAGGAAACATGGACCATGCTTCGTTGCTGGTGGAGGAAAGCGAGCTGGGGGGGCGGAGGCCCAAGGGAGGCAGCCGGTACCTCCTCTTCGGCCTGGGAGTCATCTGGAGCCTTTTCCAGCTTTGGGCCACCGAGCTGGGTACCCTGGACCCCATACGGCTCAGGGCGGTCCACCTAGCCTTTGCCCTGGCCTTAGCCTTTCTCGCTTACCCGGGGAGGCGGGGTCCGAGGGATCGCATTCCCCTACTGGATTGGGTCCTGGCCCTTCTTGGGGTGGTGGGGGCCCTCTACGTGGTCTGGGATTACTACGGCATCACCCAGCTCAGGGGGGGCATCCCCAGCCACCGGGATGTCTACCTGGGGACCCTAACCCTTCTGGTCCTCTTTCTGGCCGCCTGGAGGGTGGTGGGGCCGGCTTTGCCCATCATCGCCTCGGTGTTTGTCCTTTACGCCCTTACCGGGCCCAAGGGGCTTCTGCCCTTTACCCTTCCTCCCTGGCTCCAGCTCCATGCGGGCAGCCAGTGGGGCCAGCTCATGGGGCAGCTTTACACCACCGCCGAGGGCATCTGGGGGGTGCCCTTGGGGGTTTCCGCCACCTTTGTCTTCCTTTTCGTCCTGTTTGGGGCCCTTTTGGAGAAGGCGGGGGCGGGGCACTTTTTCATACAGGTGGCCTATGCCCTTCTGGGCCACTTCCGTGGGGGGCCGGCCAAGGCGGCGGTGGTGGCCAGCGCCCTCACGGGGGTGGTTTCGGGAAGCTCGGTTTCCAACGTGGTCACCACCGGGACCTTCACCATCCCGCTGATGAAGCGGGTGGGCTACCCGCCGGAGAAGGCGGGGGCGGTGGAGGTGGCCAGCTCCTCCAACGGCCAGCTGATGCCCCCGGTGATGGGGGCGGCCGCCTTCATCATGGCGGAGTTTTTGGGGATCCCCTACAGCCAGCTGATCCTCATCGCCTTGATCCCCGCGGTGTTGGCCTACGCCACCTTGTTCATCACCGTGCACCTCGAGGCCCTTCACCTGGGCCTGAAGGGGGTGCCGCGTTCGGAGCTTCCTCCCGTGGGCCCCATTCTGCGTTCGGGTTTCCACTACCTGTTGCCCCTGGTCTACCTGATCTACGCCCTGGTGGGCTTGCGCCTTACCCCCGAGCGGGCAGCCCTGAACACCGTCTTTTTCATGCTGCTTCTCATCCTTCTCCAGGAGGTGTGGCGGGCCCGGAGGAGTGGGGCGGGCTTGGGCTTTGGCCTGGTGCGGGGTGGGAGGCTCATCCTGGAGGGCCTCGAGGCGGGGGCCAGGGGCATGGTGGGCATCGCCTTGGCCACGGCCAGCGCCGGGGTCATCGTGGGCATCGTCACCATGACCGGGATTGGCTTTGGCCTCACGGACATTGTGGAGCGCCTTTCGGGGGGAAACCTTATCCTGGTCCTGATCCTGGCCCAGATCACCAGCCTCCTCCTGGGCATGGGCCTTCCCACCACCGCCAACTACATCGTCATGGCCTCCTTGGTGGTGCCGGTGGTGCTCCAGCTGGCGGAGAAGGCCGGGTATGCGGTGCCTCCCGTGGCCGCCCACATGTTCGTCTTTTACTTCGGTATCATGGCCGACTCCACCCCTCCCGTGGCCTTGGCCGCCTATGCCGCCAGCGCCATCGCCAAGTCGGATTTCTGGAAAACGGCGGTCCAGGGTTTCGTGTATGAGCTTCGCACCGCCCTTCTTGCCTACATGTTCTTCTTCAGCCCCAAGCTCCTCCTCATCGGGGTGGAAAGCCTGGGAGAGGGGGTGGGGATCGTCCTTTCCGCCCTTTTGGGCATGACCGCTTTCAGCGCCAGCCTGGTGGGCTTCCTGCACAAGCGCACCACCCTCCTGGAGAGGGCCCTTCTCATGGCGGCGGCCCTCACCCTGGTGGTGCCCGGCCTCCTTACGGATGCCCTAGGCCTGGCGCTCTTCCTCCTGGTCTACGCCATGCAGCGGGTGAGAAAATGAAGGCGGTGGACCCCATCATCCGCATCCACAACCTGCACAAGTGGTTCGGCCCCCTGCACGTGCTCAAGGGCATCCACCTGGAGGTGGCCCCGGGGGAGAGGCTGGTGATCATCGGCCCCTCGGGCTCGGGGAAGAGCACCCTGATCCGGTGCATCAACCGTCTGGAGGACTTCCAGGAGGGGGAGGTGGTGGTGGACGGGCTCAATGTGAAGGACGAAAGGGCCCTGAGGCAGGTGCGGCGGGAGGTGGGGATGGTCTTCCAGCAGTTCAACCTCTTCCCCCACCTGACGGTGTTGGAAAACATCACCCTGGCCCCCATGCGGGTGCGGGGGTGGCCGAGGGAGAAG
>NZ_CALLUR010000117.1:0-6481 GCF_938010445.1 uncultured Thermus sp. | reverse complement strand
CCTCCACCGCCCAAGCGGCCAGGGCCCGGGGGATGCCGGTGAAGCCCATGGCCAGGGTCAGGACCCCCGCCCCCGCCAGGATCAGGCCGATCATGCTGGTGGTGCGGATGGCCCCCATTAGGCTTTCCCAAAACATCCTGGGGGACAGTTCGCGGTTTAGCCCTGCCAGGAGAAGTGACCCGGCTACGCCGATGGCCGCTGCTTCCGTGGGGGTAGCTACCCCTAGGTAGATGGAGCCTAAGACCAAGAGGATGAGGAAGAGCACGGGAAAAACACCCAGGAGGCCGGCCAGGACCTGGGCCAGAGGTTTTTGGGGCTCCCGGGGAAGTTCCTTGCGGTGGCGAAGGGCCAAAATGGCTACCAAAAGCATAAAAAGCAAGGTCAGGACCGCTCCCGGTACCACCCCCGCCATGAAGAGGCGGGCTACGGAGACCTCGGCCATAACCCCGTAGACAATCATGATGACGCTGGGAGGGATGAGGAAGCCCAGGGTTCCGGCCCCTGCCAGGGAGCCCAGGGCCAGGGGCTTGGGATAGCCGCGGCGCAGCAGCTCCGGTAGGGTGAAGCGGCCCACGGTGGCGGTGGTGGCGGCGGAAGAGCCGATGACGGCGGCAAAGAGGGCGCTGGCCACCACGTTCACGTGGAGGAGCCCTCCAGGGAGACGCGAAAGAAGGGGGCTAAGCCCCTGGAAAAGCCCCTGGGCCAGCCGGGAGCGGTAGAGGATTTCCCCCATCCAAACAAACAGGGGTAAGGCGGCTAGGCTCCAACCCGAGGTGGAGGTCCAAAGGGCGGTGGCCAGGTTGGGTCCCACCGGGGCGGAGGTAAAAAAAGCCAGCCCAGCCATTCCCACCAGCAGGAGGGTCAGGCCCACATGGACGCCCAAGGCTAGGAGAAGCAAGAGAAGGCCCACCAGGATGAAACTCTCCCCTAAGAGGTTCATCCCTCCCCTCCCTTCCATGTTTTCAGACCCACCTCCAGGAGGGCTAAGGTGAAGAAGGTGAAGCCCACTGCCAGGAAGCTTTGCGGCAGCCAAAGGGGTAGGGGAAGGAGTCCCGGGGCCAGGTCCCCGTAGCGGTAGCTTTCCCCCACCCTAAGCCAGGCGTGCCAGGTGGCGTAAAGGGTGGCGAGCAACCCGAGCCCCAGAGCCATGGACTCCGCCCACCGCTTTGCCGGCTTCGGCAACTTCTCCAGCAAAAGCCGCACCCGGATATGCCCTCCGGCCCTCAGGGTGGGGGCCAGGCCCAGGAAGATGAGCCCAGCCGTGGCAAACCCTGCCATCTCCAAGGCCGAGGGCACCACGAAGCCCAGGTACCGCCCCGCTACCTGGGCCAGGATCACCAGGAGGATGAAGAGCCCCATGAGGGCTGCAAGGAGCTCGGAGAGACGGAAGAGGCCCTCGAGGACCTTCCTCAACAGGCTCATCGCCCCAGGTACTGCCGGTAGACCTTTACCCCCGTGGCCCCGGCCTGCCTTTGCCACTCCAGGATCATGGTCTGTCCCACCTTCTTGAGGTCGGCCAGCAGGGCAGGGGAGGGCTTGACCACCTGCAGACCCCGGCTCGCCAGGGTCTGCAGGGCCTTTTCCTCCTGCTCCTGGCTCAGCCGCCAGCCCCGCTCCTCTGCCCGCTTGGCCGCCTGCAACAGGGCTTCCCGGTCTTGGGCGGAAAGGCTTTCAAAGGCCCTCCGGCCGATGACCACCATGTTCTTGGGTATCCAGGCCTTCACGTCGTAGAAGTAGCGGGCGAAGTCCCAGGCCTGGCTATCTACCCCTGTTACCGGGGAGGTGATCATGGCTTCCACGATCCCGGTGGCGAAGGCCTGGGGGATGTCGGCGGCTTCCACCTGCACCGGGGACATGCCAAGAAGCTCCGCCAGCCGGGCGGTGGCCGGGTTGTAAGCCCGGAAGCGCATGCCTTTCAGATCTGCCCCTGAGTTTACAGGCCGTTTGGTGTAGAGCCCCTGGGGTGGCCAGGGCACCGCGTAGAGAAAGACCACGCCCCGTTGCGCCAGCCACTTCTCCACCTCCGGACGCTGGGCCTGGTAGAGCCGGCGCGCCTCCTCGTAGCTGGTGGCCACGAAGGGGATGGAGTCCAGGTTGAAGAGGGGGTTTTCATTGGCCAGAAGGGACATGAGCACCTCCCCCATCTGTACCTGCCCGTTCCTAACCGCCGGCAGGATCTGGGGATGGGGGAAAAGGGAACCGCCGGGGTGGACAGTGATCTTTAGCCGCCCTCCCGTGGCCTCCTCCACCTCCTTGACGAACTGCTGGATGTTTTGCGTGTGGAAGTTGGCCGGGGGATAGGGGGTGGCCATGTTCCAGGTCTGGGCTTGGGCCGCTACTACCCATACGACAAGGCCTACCAACAGGCTCCGCATACCTATGCACCTCCTATCGCATTCTAGCGCTTGGGCACCCGGTCCACGAACTCGTTGGTGTAGGTGCGCTTGAGGTCGATCTTGGCCCGGGCTACGTT
Source organism: uncultured Thermus sp. (assembly GCF_938010445.1). NCBI lineage: Bacteria > Thermotogati > Deinococcota > Deinococci > Thermales > Thermaceae > Thermus > uncultured Thermus sp. Next base: position 4,008 of record NZ_CALLUR010000117.1, on the reverse strand, counting down.
GGGGTCAAAAGCGGAAAGTACGGTAAGAGGCCGTAGGGGAGCGGTGTCGCTGAACCGCCCTGTGGGCGAGAAGGCTTCCAAGGAGTTTTTGAGGACCTTGAGGTACAGGGCCCGGTCGCCCAGGAAATACTCCTCCGGCAGTACGGCGGCGATTTCCTCAGGGGTCTTGCCCTGCATCCACCTCAGGCCCCGCACCATGGCGTTTACCAGGCGCTGGGCCGTGTCGGGGTTGCGCTCCAGCCATGCCCGGGTGGTGTAGAGGACCGCGGCAGGATATTCTCCTCCCAGTACCTCCCGCGTACCCTTGGTGCTACGGGTATCCGCCAGCACCTTGATGAGGCCCCGTTCCTCTAAGAGGGTGATGGCAGGCTCCACGTTGGAAAGGGCCTCCACCTGCCGGTTCTGCACGGCAGCTACGGCCTGGGCTCCCACGGAGACGCCGATTACCGATACGTCTGCGGGTTTAAGCCCGTTTTTTACCAGGAGGTAGTTGAGGAAAAAGTGCGTGGAGCTACCCGGGGCCGTGACCCCCACCTTCCGGCCCTTGAGGTCGGCGATGCTCCGGACCTGGTCCGCCAGGTCTGTGCGCACCCCCAGTACGATGGCCGGGTACCGCCCCACCTGAACGAAGGCCACGATATCCCGACCCTGGGCCTGCATCTGGATGGTGTGGTCGTAGAAGCCCATCACCACCTCCACGCTCCCTCCCACCAGGGCCTGGAGGGCCCTCGAGCCCGCCTGCAAGTCCTGGATCACCACGTCCAGGCCCTCCTCCTTAAAGAATCCCAGGCGCTCCACCACGGTGAGGGGCAGGTAGACCACCGCCGTCTTTCCCCCCACCCCCAGGACCACCCGCTTAGGAGCAGCCTGGGCTTCCGCCAAAGACATCCCTAGGGCCAGGAAGCTCACCAGCGCTGTGAGAAAAAGCCTTTTCATACCACCTCCTCCTTTATCCTTGAATCCCTTCCGCCTTGGGGTGCCAGCGGACCAGCCGTTTTTCCACCTGGCCCACCAGGGCATCCAAGACCAGCACGAAAACCATCAGCACCACCATGCCAGCGAACACCCCCGTGGTGTCAAATACCCCTTCCGCCTGGGCGATGACGTAGCCCAGGCCGGCGGCGCTCCCCAGGTACTCCCCCACCACGGCCCCGATCACCGCGAAGCCAATAGAGGTTCTCAGGCTTGAGAAGATCCAGCTGGCTGCGGCCGGGAGGTATACGTGGGCAAGAAGATGACCAGACCGGGCCCCGAGAAGCCGAGCATTCTGTAGGATTACGGGGCTCACCTCCTTGACCCCCTGGTAGGTGTTGAAGAAGGCCACGAAGAAGACCAGGGTGATGCCCAAGGCCACCTTGGAGAGCACCCCCAGGCCGAACCAGAGGGTAAAGATGGGGGCCAGGACCACCCGGGGAATGGCGTTCAAGGCCTTGATGTAAGGGTCTAGGACTGCGGCCACGCTGGGGGCCAGGGCCAGCCAAAGCCCTAGGACCACCCCAAGGAGGGTTCCGAAGAAAAAGGCCAAGACCATCTCCAGGGTGGTGATGTAGAGGTGGGGGTAGATCTCCCCTGTGCTGAGCCAGCGCCAGATCCTTCCAGCAATATCCGAGGGTTTTGAGAAGAAGAAGGGGTCCAGGCGGCCGGTCCTCGAGGCCCACTCCCACCACACCAGCAGGAAAAGGAGCAGGCCCGCTTGCCAAATCCTTAATCTAAGCCCCCGCATGGGCCCGCATCACCTCCCCCCTTAAAAGCTCCCAGATCTTCCGGTGCAAGCGCAAAAACTCGGGCGTGAGCCGGATTTCCGCCACATCCCGGGGCCGGGGCAGGGGGATGGGAAACTCCCCAATGACCCGGGAGCGGGGCCCCGCCGACATCACCACCACCCGGTCGGCGAGGGCGATGGCCTCCTCGAGGTCGTGGGTGACGAAGAGCACCGTCTTGCGGTCCTCCTGCCAGAGCCTCAGGAGCTCGTTTTCCATAAGCTGCCGCGTCTGCACGTCCAAAGCGGAAAAGGGCTCGTCCATGAGGAGGAGTCTGGGATTGGCGATAAGCACCTGGGCCAGGCCTACCCGCTTGCGCATCCCCCCGGAAAGCTGGTGGGGGTAGTGGCGGGGAAAGCGGCCCAGGCCCACTTTCTCCAGCCAGGCTTGGGCCCGTTCCCGGGCTTCCCGCCACGGCACCCCCCGGAAGACCAGGGACAGGGCGACATTGTCTAGGGCCGTCTTCCAGGGGAGGATGGCGTCCTGTTGGAAGAGGTAACCAGCAACGGGGTTAAGCCCCCGAAGGGGTTTCCCGTTCAGGAGCACCTCCCCTTCGCTGGGAGCGAGAAGTCCTGCTGCCACGTTGAGAAGAGTGCTTTTGCCACAGCCCGTGGGGCCCACTAAGCTCACGAACTCCCCAGGGGCAAGGCCCAGGCTCACCCCTTCCACAGCCACATAGGGACCAAAGCTGACGGAGACCTGGCGGAGCTCTAGAAGCCTCATGCGTAGTATTCGGGGTTGGGCTTTATGCCCAGAGCGTTCAAGAGCCGGTTGGTGAAGTTGAACATGGCTGCCACCTCTACCGCCTCCAAGATGGCTTCGTCGCTTAGGCCTGCTTCCCTAAGGGGGGCCAGATCCCCTTCCGTCATGGCGTAATGCTCGTGGGTGATCTTCAGGGCAAGTTCAACGAGGGCCCGCATCCTCGAGGGCATCTCCGCTCGGCGGGGGTTGGCGGCCAGGACCTCAGGAAGGACGGGGTCCCCAGTGAGGTCCTCTAGATAGCGCTTGTGGCTGGCCACGCAGTACTCGCACCGGTTCTCGCCACTGATGGCCACCGCCATGGCCTCCCGTTCCTCCCGGGAGAGGAGGCCCTCCCCCCGCATGAGGGCGTCGTAGTAACGGAACCAAAGGAGAAACCGTGGGCTTAAGGCAAAGGCCCGGGCCACGTTGGGCACAAACCCCATCTTTTCTTGAAAGCGGGCGAAGAGCTCCCGTACCTCCGGGGCAAGCTCCTTCTCCTCAGGAACCCGAAGCCAGGAGATCACCATACCGCCACCGCCCGCACCGGGCCACCCGAGGCCCCCCGGTGCTTAGGAGCTCCCACGAAGATGAGGGCCCCCGCTGGGGGCACCTGGGCCAGGTTGGCCAGGTTTTCTAGGCCATATTTCCCTGCGCCCAGGAGGATCAGATGGGCCTTGAAGTCCTTGGAGGGACCGTGGTCCAAGGAAAGCGTATCCACCCCAACCCCCACGATCTCCCGCTGTCGCACCAGGAACTCAGCTGCCTCCGGGGAGAAGCCGGGGAAGTGGAGGGTACCCGCGGCGTCTTGGTTCAAGAAGGCCTTGGGGTCACGCCAACGGGCTTCCCAGCCCGAGTGCATGGCCACCAGGGCCCCTTTGGGCAGGCGGCCGTGCTGGCGCTCGTAGGCCAGGATGTCGTCCACGGTCACCTGGGCATCGGGGTCCCGGGCGGCCCTCTCGTGGATGTGGATCACCGCCAGGGGAGCGATAAGGGTCTCCACGGGTAGCTTCTCCGCGGTAAGCCCCCCTTCCGCAAAGTGGGCGGGGGCATCCATATGGGTTCCCGAGTGCTCCCAGAGGTCAATGCGGTTACCGTAGTAGCCGTTTTGCCGCACCGTGACCAAGGTGGTGATGCGCATGGGCTCGGCCCCGGGGAAGAGAGGGATCTCCGGGGAAAGCTCGTGGGTGAGGTCCACCGCCCGGCTAAAGGCTCGGCCAGGGACAGGGGCCTGGGCCAGGGAGCGGCTGGCTAGAAGGGCAAGCCCTGCACCCAAAAGCGCCCTGCGGGAGATCTCCTTCGCCACCGCCTCCATTACCAGAGGAGCGCACATGCTTGCCTCCTTTCGGGCAAAAACTACCACATTCCCGCAAAGGTATGCAAGTGTCTAACGCCGGGGATCAAGGCGGTCACGAAGCCCATCCCCGAGGAGGTTAAAGCCCAAGACGGCCAAGGATAGGGCCACTCCCGGGACCAGGGCGGGGTATGGGGAAAGGGGGAGGAAGCCCTG
>NZ_CALLUR010000116.1:0-3904 GCF_938010445.1 uncultured Thermus sp. | reverse complement strand
TGCACGAGGGGGAGGTGGAAGAGGGCCAGATCCTCTGCCCCCGGCACGGGGCCCGCTTTGACCTGAGGACGGGCCGGCAGACCTTGCCCGCCCCCAAACCCGTGAAGGTCTTCCCCGCCAGGCTCGAGGGGGACACCATCCTCCTGGACCTTTAGGCTAGGTGCTTCCTTGGCCTCGAGGTTTCCCTCGAGGCCTTTGTCCTTGACACCGGGAAGGGAGAGGGGGTAGGGTAGGAATACCCACCCCACCTGGGGTGGGGGGAGGTGAAGGATGCTGAGGCTCAAGGTGGAAGGCATGACCTGCAACCACTGCGTGATGGCGGTACAGAGGGCCCTCATGAAGGTGCCTGGCGTGGAGAGGGCCGAGGTGAGCCTGGAACGGGCCGAGGCCCTGGTGGAGGGGAAGGCGGACCCCGAGGCCCTGATCCGGGCGGTGGAGGAGGAAGGGTACCGGGCCGCCCTGGCCGGCTAGACCATGCCCCGCGACCACCTCCACCTGGACCCCAAGGTGCGGGAAGAGGCCAGAAAGCGCCTTCTCTCGGCCAAGGGCCACCTCGAGGGCATTCTGCGCATGCTGGAGGATCCCCACGTCTACTGCGTGGACGTGCTCAAGCAACTCAAGGCGGTGGAGGGTGCCCTGGACCGGGTGGGCGAGATGGTCCTAAGGGCCCACCTGCGGGATCACGTGGCCACCGCCCACGAACGGGGGGACGTGGAAGAAATCGTAGAGGAACTCATGGAGGCCCTCAAGTACCGTTAGGCCCTCAAGAACTTAGGAGGAAACCATGCGAAACCTTCTCCTTCTCGGCATCCTGGCCCTGGCCTCCGCCTGGGCCCAGCATGCCCACCATGCGCCGTCCGCCGGCGCGGAGCGGAGCTTTCTTTCGGGCATGATAGCGCACCATGAGGGCGCTTTGGCGATGGCCCGCTACGTTCTGGAAAAGGGCAAGGACCCCCAGGTAAGGGCCTGGGCCGAGGCCATCCTGAAGGACCAGGAACGGGAGATCGCCCTCATGAAGGGCTGGTTGGCGGGAATGGGCGGAATGGACCAGGCGGCCTACGCCGCCATGGAAAAGGAGATGACCGCCATGCTGCAAAAGCTCAAAGGGGCCCAGGATCCCGACCGGGCCTTCGTGGAGCTCATGTTCCTGCATCACAAAGGGGCAGTGGAGATGGCCCTCGAGGCCCTAGGCACCGCCAAGGACCGGCGGGTTCTGGACCTGGCCCGGGACATCATCCTTGCCCAGACCCAGGAGATGCACGCCTTTAGGCTATGGCTCTTGAGGTGAAGGTAGGGGTCAAAGGCATGACCTGCGCCGCCTGCGTGGCGCGGGTGGAAAGGGCCTTGAAAAGGGCCCCAGGCGTGGAGGAAGCCCGGGTCAACCTCACCACCGAGGAGGCCTTTTTGCGGCTACAAGAAGGCGTGAACCTGGCCGAGGTGCTCAAGCGGGTGGAGGAGGCCGGCTATGAACCCGTGGTGGCCCGGGTAGAGATCCCCATCCGGGGCATGACCTGCGCCGCTTGCGTGGCCCGGGTGGAGCGGGCCTTGAAGAAACTGCCTGGGGTCCTTGCGGCAAACGTCAACCTGGCCACGGAAAAGGCCCTGGTGGAGTACCTGCCGGACACCGTGACCCTTCCCCGCCTACGCCAGGCCATCCGGGAAGCGGGCTACGAGCCCCTGGAGGTGGCCCAGGAGGAAAGGAAGGCCCCCGCTTACCCCACGGATCTCCTTATCGCCTTACCCTTGGCCTTCCTCACCCTCCTCCTGGCCATGGGGCCCATGCTCCTTCCCCTCCCCCACGTTCCCCCTATCCTCCAGGTCCTCACCGCCCTACCCGTGCTCTACGCGGGCCGGCGTTTCTTCCGCCAGGCCCTGGCCGAGGTGCGCCACCGGGCTTTGGGCATGAGCACCCTGGTGGCCCTAGGGGCGGGAAGCGCCTACCTTTACTCCTTCTTGGTTCTCCTCTTCCCCACCCTCTTCCCAGAAGAGGCCCGCCACCTTTATTTGGAAGCGGGAGCGGTGATCCTGGCCCTGATCCTCCTGGGCAAGCATCTGGAGGAAAGGGCCAAAGGCCAAGCCTCGGAGGCCATCCGCAAGCTCCTCGCCTTAAGGCCCAAGACCGCCCGCGTGGTGCAGGAGGGAGAGGAAAGGGAAATCCCCGCCGAGGCCCTCATCCCTAACGATCTGGTGCGGGTGCTTCCCGGCGAGCGCATCCCCGCCGACGGGGTGGTGGTGGAGGGCTTCAGCCATGTGGACGAAGCCATGCTCACCGGGGAGCCCATCCCCAAGGCCAAGGGACCAGGGGATGAGGTGGTGGGGGGAACGGTGAACGGGGAAGGCCCCCTCCTCATCCGGGTAAGCCGGGTGGGGGAGGCCACGGTCCTGGCCCAGATGGCCCGCCTGGTGGAGGAGGCCCAGGCCTACAAGCCCCGGGTGCAGGAGGTGGCGGACCGCATTGCCAGCGTCTTCGTGCCCATCGTGCTCCTCATCGCCTTGGTCACCTTCGGGCTTTGGCTCCTCTTGGGGCCTGGTCTCTCCTACGCCTTCGTGGCCCTGCTTTCCGTGCTCCTCATCGCCTGCCCCTGCGCCATGGGCCTCGCTACCCCGGCGGCCATCGCTGTGGCCACGGGCAGGGCAGCCGAAATGGGCCTCATTTTCCGCAAGGGCCAAGCCGTAGAAGGCCTGGCCCGGGCGGATACCGTGGTCTTGGACAAAACGGGGACCCTCACCCAAGGAAAACCCACCCTCACGGAAACCCTGGGGTTGGCCCTGAAGCCCGAAGAGGCTTTGCGGCTTGCCGCCGCCTTGGAGCGAGGGAGCGAGCACCCCATCGCCAAGGCGGTTCTAGAAGCGGCCAAGAGCCTTCCCCTACCCGAGGCCGAGGGGGTGCGGGTCCTGCCTGGGGAGGGCCTCGAGGGGGTGGTGGCAGGGAGGAGGCTTTACCTGGGAGGTCCGGCCCTCATGGGGCGGCTCAAGGTGGCCCTTCCCGAGGAGGCCCAGGAGCTATCCCAAAAGGGCTACACCCCCCTTTACCTGGCGGATGGGGAAAAACTCCTAGCCGCCTTCGGCGTCTTTGACCCGCCCAAACCCGAGGCCAAGGAGGTGGTGGCCGCCTTAAAGGCTTTGGGCCTTAGACCCGTCCTCCTCACCGGGGACCACCCCGTCCCGGCAAGGCGGGTGGCTGAAGCCCTAGGAATCCAAGAGGTCCTGGCCGGGGTACGCCCCGAGGGCAAGGTGGAGGCCATACGGCAACTTCAGGCCCAGGGGCGGAGGGTGATCTTCGTGGGGGACGGGATCAACGACGCCGCCGCCTTGGCCCAGGCCGACGCGGGCCTTGCCCTGGCCACGGGCACGGACATCGCGGTGGAGGCAGGGGATGTGATCCTGCTTGCGCCAAGTCTTTGGGGCCTAGTGCACGCCATCCTCCTCTCGCGGCGCACCCTAAGGACCATCTACCTCAACTTCTTCTGGGCCTACGCCTATAACCTCCTCCTCATCCCCGTGGCCGCCGGGGTCCTCTACCCCTTCACCGGGCTTCTCCTAAACCCCATGCTGGCCGCCGGTGCCATGAGCCTGTCCAGCCTCTTCGTGCTCAGCAACTCCCTGAGGCTGAAGGGATTCCGGCCCCAGAGCCCAGCCGTAGCCTAAGGAGACCTGGCTAAGGTGCAGATGGGAGGTGAACGTATGGGGTGGTGCGGAAACTGGTGGTACATGGGTTGGTGGGGACCCCTTCTCGGACTTCTTTGGTTCGTCCTCCTGGGGCTTTTCCTCTACTGGCTGGTGCGTACCTTGGTCCCGGAAAGGCGGGACAAGGCCCTGGAGATCCTCAAGGAGCGGTACGCCCGCGGGGAAATAGACCAGGAAACCTTTGAGCGCATGAAGCGCGAGCTCGCATGAGGGTGCT